>JBKJZQ010000151.1:0-6167 GCA_046715095.1 Actinomycetota bacterium
GGCCACGGCCACGACGCCTCGTTCGGGAGCGAACACGAGCACCGCGGCTAAGAGCATTCCGACGGTCCCTTCAATCGACACCGCGATCGACACGTCTAGGAAGTGCGCCACCCAGTAACCCGAGACGGCCGCGAGCGCGGCCATGCCGGCCGAGTACATCATCATCCGGCGGAGGTCGTTGGTCATTAGGTAGCCCGCGGCCGGGGGCCCGACCATCAGCGCGACCACGAGGATCGAACCGACCGCATCGAAGGCGCCCACGGCGGTCACCGACACGAGGCCCATGAGCGCGTAGTGGACGACGAGCGGGGAGAAGCCCAGGGCAGCCGCCAGCGCCGGATCGAAGGTGGTGAGCTTCAGTTCCTTGAAGAAGGTGCGGATGAAAACGAGGTTGACGGCGAGGATCGTGCCCATCATCCACGCCGCCTGGGGCCCAAGGTCCCAACCGGCGACGATGAATCGTCGCTGCGGAGCCAGGGCGATCTCTCCGAGCAGCACCGCATCGGTATCGAGGTGCACGTCGCCGGCATAACGCGAGATCAGGATGATCGCGATGCTGAACAGGAGAGGGAAGGTGAGTCCGATCGCCGCGTCCTCTCCGACCAACCGGGTACGGTGCACCGCCTCGATCAACCAAACGGTTCCCAGGCCGACGACCGCCGCCCCCGCGATCAACAGGGGAGACGACAGATCCTCGACCACGAAGAAGGCGATCACGATGCCGAGAAGAACCGTGTGGGTGATCGCATCGCTCATCAGGGCCATGCGACGCAGCACCAGGAAGACACCGGGAAGCGCGCATGCGATCGCGACGATGACCCCGACCAGGATGATCTCAGCCTGATACTGGCTCACCCTTCCGCCTCCAGCCGGAACCTTCGGTTGCTGCGGCGCTGGAGGATGGTCCGGGCGACGAGCCCCCGCCCGGGAGCGAATGCGAACGACAGCGCCACGATGACGCTCGCGACGAGAACGATGGTGGGCCCGGTGGGGAGGTGTTCGACGTTGCTGGACACGACCGCTCCGGTAACGCCCGAGGCGGCTCCGAACGCCGCGGCGAGGACCACCATGACTCCCAAACGGTCCGTCCACTGGCGCGCGGCTGCCGCGGGTGCCACCACGAGGGCGCTCATCAACACCACGCCGACGGCCTGGAGGCCGATCGCTATGGCGACGACCAGCAGCGTGGTCAGGAGAACCTCGAGAAGCTGAACCGGGAAACCCATCGACTCGGCGAAGGCGGGATCGAAGGACAGCAACTTGAACTCCTTCCAGAACACGACGACCGCGAGGACCGCCAGTGACCCGAGAACGAACATCGTCGCCACGTCGCGGCCCAGCATCGCGGCAGCTTGTCCGAAGAGGAAGGTATTGAGACCGGCTTTGCTCGCGTCGGGAAGGCGTTGGATGTAGGTGAGCAATACGAGCCCGACCCCGAAGAACACCGACATCACCAGCCCGAGGGCGGTGTCCTGCTTGATGCGGGAGCGCTTGACTATCGAACGCACGGCCAGGGTTCCCACCCAGCCGGCAAGCGCCGCTCCCAGGACCAGGACGATCGGCGATTTGCTTCCGGTCAGGAGGTAGGCGAGGGCGACGCCCGGAAGCGCGGCGTGGGAGATGGCATCGCCCAGCAGGCTCTGTTTCCGGAGCACCGCGAAGCTTCCGAGCACGCCGCTCGTGATGCCGAGGATCGCAGATCCCGCAGCCACGACCCTGAGCGTGTAGTCACCGAAGTCGAACACCTACTGCTCGGCCCCTCGTACCGCGCCGGGACGGCGGCCGCCGGCGGCGGCCAGCCCGCCCCCGTAGGTCAGCCGCAGGTTCTCATCGGTGAAGACCTCGTCCACGGGACCGGAGGCGATGCGTTTCACGTTGAGCAGCATCACCCACTCGAAGTATTCCGGGACGGTCTGGAGATCGTGGTGGACACAGACGACCGTCTTGCCCTTGGCGCGGAAGTCGCGCAGGAGCTCGATGATCGCTTTCTCGGTCTGCGCGTCGACACCCTGTAGCGGTTCATCCATCAGGTAGACCTGGGCATCCTGAACCAGGGCGCGCGCGATGAAGACGCGCTGCTGTTGCCCCCCCGAGAGCTCGCTGATGTGTCTCGACGCGAGGTGATCCATCCCCACTTGTTCGAGGGCCTGCATCGAGAGCCGGCGCTCGTTCCGGCCCGGGCGCCGGAACCAGCCGAGCGCGCCATAGCGCCCCATCGTCACGACGTCGAGAACGGTGGTGGGGAAGTCCCAGTCGACGCTGCCTCGTTGTGGCACGTAGCCGACCATGCGGCGGACGTCGTCGTAGGGCCGCCCTTCGATCAGGATCCGGCCCGCCGCGGGGGTGACGAGCCCGAGGATCGACTTGATAAGCGTCGACTTACCCGCACCGTTAGGCCCCACGATCGCGCACAGAACGCCCTCGGGTACCTGCATGTCGACGTCCCAGAGGACCGGGGTCTCGCCGTACGCGACCGTGAGGTCTTCGACGTCGATCGCAAACCCTCTTGGTTCTGTCATTCCGCCCCTCCTGGCTCTTCGAGCAACGCCGAGACGATCACGTCGACGTTGTGGGTGACCATCCCTATGTAGGCCCCTTCTTCGGTCCCCTCATCGCCCATCGCGTCGGAGAACAGTTCGCCCCCGATGGCGACATCGAACCCGCGCGCGCGGACTGCTGCCTGGACGGCCTCGATCGTGCGCACCGGGACCGACGATTCGATGAAGATCGCGGGGATGTGACTCTCCGCGATGAACGCGGCGAGGTCGCTGACATCGGCGGTTCCGGCCTCGGCCGCGGTGCTTATCCCCTGGAGCCCCCTCACCTCGAAGCCGTAGGCGCGCCCAAAGTAGTTGAACGCGTCGTGCGCGGTGATGAGCACACGCTTCTCGGGCGGGACCCTGTCCGCTTGTTCGTGGATATAGGAGTCGAGCTGGTCGAGGTCGCTGAGGTACTGGGCCGCGTTCGCCTCGTACGTCGACGCGTGTTCCGGGTCGAGATCGACCAGGGCCGCCTCCACCGCGCCGACCGCGTAGCTCCACATCTCCACGTCGAACCACACGTGCGGATCGAACTGTCCCTCGAACGCGGCCGGCCGTTCGAGGTCGGCCTCCGGGATGCTGTTTCCGACCGGGACCGTGATCGAGGTCGTCGTGCGTTCGAGCACCTCACCCATCGCCGCTTCGAGATGGAGCCCGTTGAAGAAGACGATATCGGCCTCGGCGATCGCCACGACATCGTTCTCGGTTGCCTTGTAGAGGTGCGGGTCGGTACCCGAACCCATCAAGGTCTCGACCTCGACGCGATCCCCACCGATGTTCGCGACCGCGTCGCCGATCATGCCGGTCGTGGCCACCGCCCTGACCTTGCGGCCCGAGACGTCGGGGCGCGACAGCCCGTCCGCCCGGCCGCACGCGGAGAAGACGATTAGCGCCACGACGGCGAGCGCCACGGAACGCTTCATCCGACCCCTTCTCACCCCGCAGCGAGGTCCATGGGGCAAGATTACCCGAAAAAAATCTTCTTGTTTAACTGTGGTTGAAACGCGGGGCCGAGGCCCCGTTCGCGAGTTACGGGGGTGTAACTCGCCCCGGGCCGGGGCTACGATGACGCGCACGATGAGGATCCTCCACACCGCCGACTGGCACGTCGGCAAGAAGCTGGGCCGGTTCGACCGGCTCGACGAAGCCAAGGACGCTCTCGGCGAGGTCGTCCGCATCGCGGAGGAGAACTCGGTCGACCTCGTGATCGTCGCGGGCGACCTCTTCGATCGGGCGCTGCCTCCGTTCGCAGTGATGGGGGTCGTCTTCGAGGCGCTCCAACAGCTCGCCGATACCGGCGCGACCGTGGTGGCGATCGCCGGCAACCACGACTCCGCCGAACTCTTCCGGGTGCTGAAGCCGTACTTCGCCACTTCTCGCATCCACCTGGCCGACAAAGCCCTGCCGCCCGATCGGGGCGGGGTGATCGAGGTCCCCTCGCGCGACGGAAAGGCCACCGCCCAAGTCGCGCTGTTCCCGTTCCTGCACGAGGCCAAGGTCTCGGAGCTGATGGAGCCGGCCGAGGAATGGCACAAGGACTATGCCGATCGCATCAAACGGATCTGTTCCCTCTACGGCGATCACATGTCTAAGAGCTCGAAGGCCGACACCGTCGAAGTCCTCGTCGGGCACTTCATGATCAACGGCGCGATCCCCTCGGGCTCCGAGCGCGGCCTGCACATCGGTGAGGCGTTCACCGCCGAGACCCAGGCGATCCCGTCCGACGTGCACTACGGGGCGCTCGGTCACATCCATCTGTGTCAGGAAGCGCCCGGCTCGGCGGTCAGTGCGTACTACTCCGGGAGCCTCCTGCAGCTCGACTTCGGCGAGATCGACCAGGAGAAGTTCGTCCTGCTCGTCGACCTCGAGCCGGAGCACCCCGCGCAGGTAGAGAAGGTCCCGATCACCAAGGGCCGCAAGCTTCTGCGGGCCACCGGCACGCTCGATGAACTGAGGGAACTGGCGGGGGCGGGTGAGTTCGGGGACGCGATCCTCGACCTGTCGGTGCTCACCGACGGTCCTGTCGCCGGGTTGGCCGACGAGGTGCGCGAGTTCCTTCCGGACGCGCTTTACGTCAGGGCGGAGTACGACAGAGGGGAGGTCGATGCGAGTACGCGGGAGGGCCGGAGCCTCGACGACCTCTACGGCGAATACTTCCGGACGCGCCACGGCGTCGATCCCAAGGACGAACTCGTGTCCGCGTTCAAGTCCCTGGTCGCGGAAGTCGGGGTCGACTGGTGAGGCCCGTCCAGATCGAGATGTCGGGCTTCCGCTCGCACGAGCAGAAGACCGTCATCAACTTCGAGAACCGTTCGTTCATCGCCATCGTGGGCCCGACGGGATCGGGCAAGTCCTCGATCCTCGACGCGATCTCGTTCGCCCTGTACGGGAAGACGCCCCGGGTCAAGAACAAGACCAGGCGACTCATCTGCTCCCGCACTGATGCGGCCCACGTGAAGCTCCTATTCGAGGTCGAGGGCAAGCGCTACGAGGTCACGCGCGTTCTCAGGAACTCCGGCGGCTCCGAGCATCTCCTCCTGGACCTGGCTGCCGACGAAAAGACCACCGGCGAAAGCGCGGTCTCGGAGCGGATCGAGGAACTCCTGGGTCTCGACTTCGACGCGTTCTGCTCCTCGGTCCTCCTCGCACAGGGGCGGTTCTCCCAGTTCCTCGAAGCCGCACCCACGAAACAGATGCAGATCCTCAAGGGGGTCTTCCGCGTCGATCAGCTCGACGAGCTTCGTGACGCGGCCAAGTCCAAGACCACGGAGTTCAAACTCGATCTACGCGGGGTCGAGGGCGCGCTGTCGGGTATCCCCGAGGACCTCCTGGGACTCATCAAAGAGCAGAAGGACTCCCTCAAGGGGTTCGATGCATCGCTGAAGGCGCTGGCCACCGCCCTCCCCAGGGAGAAGGAGCTGACCAAGGCCGCTGAACGTGCTACCGGGGACAAGGCTGCAGCCGAGAAGGAGGTGCGCGCCGCGGAGGAGGCACGGGCGTTGCTGCCGCAAGCGGCGGTCCTGACGAAGCTAGCCGGTGAGGAAAACTCCCTGGCGGGCGAGGTCGATGTATCGGAGCGAGCCTTCGCGGCGGCCACCCACGGGGCGGAGTCGAGCGCCGCGGCCCTCGCCGCTCTCGAGAAGGACATGGGTACCGTCGAGGTGCTGTCCGGGCTCAGGGAGTCGGCTAGGAGCCGAGGAACCCTGGCCGAACGACTCGCGGGGTTGATCGCCGAGCGCGACTTGGCCGGCATCGCGGCCGAGAAGCTCCGGACGGAGGCAACCGACCTCGCGAAGCTGGCCGGCGAAGCCAAGGCCGCACATGGCGACGCCGTGGCCGCACTCCGGGATCTCGAGCGTAAGCATCAGGCTCACGCGCTGCGCACGGTTCTTAAGGCGGGGGAACCGTGTCCGGTGTGCGAACAGACGGTGGCAACGCTGCCCTCGACGAAGTCTCCCGGCGCGCTGACTGCGGCCACCAAGGCAGAGGCGGCGGCCGCCACTGCCGCCGAACGTGCCCTGGGCGCGGCTTCGACCGCCGAGCGCGGGCTTGCTACCGCGGAGGCCGCGTCGTTGCAGACAGCGAAGCGCGTGGATGAGGAGACGAAGGCTCTAGCTGCCCTCGAGG
>JBKJZQ010000152.1:0-2794 GCA_046715095.1 Actinomycetota bacterium
GCCCGATGTCACCTCGGCGCCGACGCGGATCACGCCGCGCTCGTCGAGGTTGCGCAGCGACTCCTCGGAGCGGTTTGGGATGTCACGTGTGACTTCCTCGTCGCCGAGCTTGGTCGTGCGAGCATCGACCTCGTACTCCTCGATGTGAATCGAGGTGAGCTCGTCGTCCTTCACCAGCCGCTGGCTGAGGATGATCGCGTCCTCGAAGTTGTAGCCCTCCCAGGACATGAAGGCGACCATGAGGTTGGCGCCGAGTGACATCTCGCCCTTGTCGGTAGAGGGGCCGTCGGCGAGGATGTCGCCTTCCTTGACCTTCTGTCCCTCGGCGACCACCGGACGCTGGTTGATGCACGTGGACTGGTTGGAACGGCGGAACTTGTCCAATTTGTAGGTGCGGGTGTTCCTGCTGCCCTTGACGATGATGCTCGCTGCTGAGACTTCTTCGACCGTCCCGGTCTCCAGGGCGATGATCACGTCACCGGCGTCAATCGCGGTGCGGAACTCGAGACCCGTGCCGACGTACGGAGCCTCGGGACGAACCAGAGGCACCGCCTGACGCTGCATGTTGGCGCCCATCAGGGCCCGGTTGGCGTCGTCGTGCTCGAGGAACGGGATCGAGGCCGTCGAGACCGAGATGATCTGCTTCGGGCTCACGTCCATGTAGTCGACCCCGGACGGATCGGTGTACTCGATCTCGTTCTGACGTCCTCTAACCAACACCCTCTCGTCGAGGAAGTTGCCCTTGTCGTCCAGCATGGCGTTCGCCTGGGCGATCACCGCGCGGGATTCGAGGTCGGCCGTGAGGTACTCGATCTTCGAGGTGACCTTCTGGTTCTCGACCTTGCGATACGGCGTCTCGATGAACCCGTAGCGGTTCAGCCGCGCGTAGGTCGAGAGCGAACCGATCAGGCCGATGTTCGGGCCCTCAGGGGTCTCGATCGGACACATCCGTCCGTAGTGCGACGGGTGCATGTCTCGGACCTCGAAGCCGGCTCGCTCGCGCGACAGACCACCGGGGCCAAGCGCCGAGAGGCGGCGCTTGTGAGTGAGCCCGGCCAGCGGGTTGGTCTGATCCATGAACTGACTGAGCTGCGAAGACCCGAAGAACTCCTTGATCGCCGCGACCACAGGGCGGATGTTGATCAGGGTCTGAGGCGTGATGGCCTCGACGTCCTGGGTAGTCATGCGCTCGCGCACGACCCGCTCCATGCGAGAGAGGCCGACGCGGATCTGGTTCTGGATCAGCTCACCGACCGGACGGATGCGCCGGTTGGCGAAGTTGTCGATGTCGTCGGTCTCGGCTTCCGGGTCCCCTGCGTGGAGGCGGACGAGGTACTGGATCGTGGTGAGGATGTCCTCCTTGCGGAGCACGGTCCCCATCTCGTCGATGTCTTTCTCTTGGTACTTCATGCCGAGCTTCTTGTTGACCTTGTAGCGACCGACCCGTGCGAGGTCGTAGCGCTTGGGGTTGAAGAAGAGGTTCTCGATCAGCGACCGCGCCGATTCGACCGTCGGGGGCTCGCCCGGACGGAGCTTGCGGTAGATGTCGATGAGAGCGTCTTCCTCGTTCTCGATCGCGTCCTTCTCGAGCGTCGAGGCGATCGACTCGGCTCCATCGAAGAGGTCGAGGATCTCCTGGTCGCCGCCGAAGCCGAGGGCCTTGAGGAGCACGGTCACGTTCTGCTTGCGCTTGCGGTCTACCCGGACACCGACCATGTCCTTCTTGTCGGTCTCGAACTCGAGCCATGCACCGCGGGCCGGGATGATCTTGCAGGTGTAGATGTCCTTGTCGGTCGTCTTGTCGATGTCCTTATCGAAGTAGACGCCCGGGGACCGGACCAGCTGGGAGACGACGACACGCTCGGTCCCGTTGATGATGAAGGTCCCCTTGTCGGTCATCATCGGGAAATCCCCCATGAAGACCGTCTGCTCCTTGATCTCACCCGTTTCCTTGTTCATGAAGGCGCAGGTGACGAAAAGCGGACGAGAGAAGGTCATGTCCTTCTCCTTGCACTCGTCCTCGTCGAACTTCGGGTCCTTGAATTCGTGGCTGAGGAGCTGGAGAGCCAGGTTCCCGGTGAAGTCCTCGACCGGCGAGATCTCCTTCAGGGTCTCGCCCAGACCGGTTCGTATGAACCAGTCGAACGATTCCTTCTGAACGGAGATCAGATTCGGCGGCGGGAGAACCTCGTCGAGCTTGGCGAAAGTACGGCGTTCGCGCAGAGCATTAGACGACGACAAGCGAGCCTCCTGTATGTGTCCTTGGTCAGACGACGGTAACGACGCTGAGGAGGGAGATCGACCTGTGGGTCTCCTTCACGCCCCAGCAAATCCCGTCCGGCACGCCTTGGGCGGTTCTTAACCGCGCGACATGGCGAGTGGAACGTACGGGATTGAGCACAGCAAACAGCCAGTGTAGGCGACAGCCAACACTGGCGTCAAGCGAGACGCTTGATCCGAACGAAGCCTCTATGTGTACTCCTCTAGATGGACCGGGGCTAGCGTAATCCCCTGATCCACAACGGTCAACTGTTTCCAGTAGCGGTAACGCCACCGCCCCCCGGAACCTTCCCGGAACTCCGAGAAACAGGGAGGAGAAGTGGGGCGGTCCCGAAGCGAAGGCTCAAAACGGTCTGCCTGAGCGTAGTGGTCCGCCCCAGTTCTCCGACCGTCCGCCCCGCTCCGACCGACCGGTCACCCCTGGCGAGCACGTGAAAAAAGGGGCCCCCGAGAAGGCCCCCTTCTCATGAAACGGGTGATTACTTCAGTTCCACGCTTGCCCCGGCCGCCTCGA
>JBKJZQ010000153.1:0-9643 GCA_046715095.1 Actinomycetota bacterium
CGACTCGCGTTGGGGGTCCTCCTGCTTGTCCTTGTCCTTGCCTTCCCGGCCTTTGCTCCTCCTCTCGGTGGAACGTCTGCGGATCTTCCAGATCCAGTCTTCTGTAACGGTTGTGCGTATTCGCCGACCGATGCACGGGCTCAATATCAACTCACCCCCGGGAAGGACCTCGGGTCGACCGGAGGGATCGATGTTGCCGTAAGGGGCCGGCCTTTCGGGAAGACTCGGCCGAAGACGCCTGAGGTTTTCGGCATCGATCTGTACGTGGACGGCGAGATCTCGAGCGACAACAGCGTTCCGAACGAGCGCGCGGTGGATGCGATCCACGAGCGCGGTGGCTACGCGATCTGCTACGTCAGCGCCGGTTCGTGGGAGAACTGGCGCACCGATGCCGGGGATTTCCCGCGTGCGGTCAGAGGCAAGAAGAACGGATGGCCGGGAGAGCGATGGCTCGATATCCGGGCGACCGACATCCTGTTGCCCATCATGCAGGCGCGTCTGCAGAAGTGTGCTGCCGCCGGCTTCGACGCGGTCGAGTGGGACAACGTCGACGGGTATAGCAACGAGACCGGATTCCCGCTCACGGGGGCGGATCAACTCGGATACAACGTGGCCCTCGCAAACATGACTCACGAGCAGGGGTTGGCGGTCGGTCTGAAGAACGACCTTGGGCAGATCGAGAAGCTCGTCGAATACTTCGACTTCGCCGTCAACGAGCAGTGTTCTCAGTACCGGGAATGTGCTCGGCTCGACCCCTTCCTGGACACCGGCAAAGCGGTGTTCCAGATCGAGTACGAGAAGAAGCCGCGCTGGTTCTGCCCTGCGGCGAACCGGGCCGGGCGCGTCGCGATGTTCAAGGCGTACAGGTTGGGTCCCAAGCCGTGGATCCCGTGTCGGTGAGCGAACTCGACGCGGTCGTTGTCGGTGCCGGACCGAACGGCCTCGCTGCCGCGGTCACGCTCGCTCGGGAGGGAGCCTCGGTACTGGTGATCGAGCGCGCCGGTGAGATAGGAGGGGGAGCTCGTTCGGCAGAGCTCACGCGCCCCGGTTTCGTCCATGATGTGTGCTCGGCGATCCATCCGCTCGTTCTCGCATCTCCTTTCTTCCGGAGTCTCCCGTTGTCCGAGCACGGGCTCGAGATGGTGCATCCGGAGGTTCCGCTCGCTCATCCCCTCGGAGGGGACAGGGCCGCCGCCCTGATGCGGGGGGTGGGAGAGACGGCCGCCGGTCTCGGCAGAGACGGTGCCGCCTACGAGCGGCTCTTCGGTCCGTTCGTGCACCGCTGGGAGGATCTCGTGTCGGAGCTGCTGAGGAGGGTGCGGATCCCGCATCACCCGCTGCTGATGGCCCGGTTCGGGCTCGCGGGGATCCGCTCGGCTGAGCATCTGGCGAAGGCCCGGTTCGACGACGACGAGGCCAGGGCGTTGCTCGGCGGGCTCGCCGCTCATTCGATGCTCCGGCTCGACTCGAGCCCGACGGCCGGTTTCGGGATGCTCCTGGGTATCCTCGCTCACGGCGTGGGGTGGCCGGCCGCGGCCGGTGGCTCCGGCCGCATCGCCACGGCCCTCGGTTCCTACTTCCAAAGCATGGGCGGCAGGATCGAAACCTCGCACGAGGTCACGGCCATCGACGAGCTTCCGTCCGCCAGGGCCTACCTGTTCGATGTGACTCCCCGCCAGCTCGTAGCCATCGCCGGTTCGAGATTGCCCGATCGGTACCGGCGCGCTCTCGGCCGGTATCGCTACGGTCCGGGAGTCTTCAAGATGGACTGGGCCCTCGAGGGCACAGTCCCGTGGAGCGCCGAGGTCTGCAGGAGGGCCGGAACGGTACACGTCGGCGGGACGCTCGACGAGCTGGCGGCGTCGGAAGCCGCGGTCAACCGCGGAGATGTGCCCGAGCACCCGTACGTGCTGGTCGCTCAGCAGAGCCTCTTCGATCCCTCCAGAGCGCCGGGGGATCACCACACGCTGTGGGCCTACTGCCACGTTCCGCCGGGTTCCGGGGCCGATATGAGCGCCGCGATCGAGTCGCAGATCGAACGCTTCGCGCCGGGGTTCCGGGACCTCATCGTTGAGCGCAGCGTGCTCTCGGCCACGGAGATGGAGTCCTACAACCCCAACTACATCGGCGGAGATATCAACGGGGGCGTCCAGGACCTCAGGGGACACGTCTTCCGGCCGGTCTTACGTCTCGATCCGTATTCGACGCCCGCCCGGGACGTCTACCTGTGCTCGTCGTCCACGCCTCCCGGCGGGGGCGTCCACGGGATGTGCGGCCATCACGCGGCTCGGTCTGCTCTGCGCCACAGCTTGCCCTGACCGCAGGCCGATCGGGAGCTCGCGCCGATTCGGTCCTTCGCCATGGCTAATTCGGACGAAGGTCTAATGCGCCCGCTCCCCAGAGCCTTCATGTTGGTGAATGAATCGGATCCTGAGGCTCGAATCCACGTCCAGGGAACGGAGAGTAGATGCGCACGACACCTATGGCTCTGCCCGGCGTCACCGGTCGGACGTGGCCGTCGCATGTCTGATAGCGCCCTCGCAGTGAGGGGTCGCAGCGACGCGCGCCCCATGGGCATCTTTGCCCTAGACATCGCTCTCCTCGGCGCGGTGCTTCTCCTGTGTATCCACTTCATCTCCAACCTCCAACCGCTCGATGCCCCGGTACAGCTCCGCTGGTGGATGATAGCGATCGGCTTCGCGCTGTCAGAGATCTTCGTGGTCCACGTAGAACTGCATAGGGAGGCATTGTCGATCTCGCTGAGCGAGGTGCCCCTCGTGCTTGGCTTGTTCCTCGCCTCTCCGTTCGAGTTGCTCCTCGGTCAGATCATCGGTTGTTGTTTGGTTCTGCTCCTCCATCGCCGGCAGTTCTCGATCATGAAGCTCGGATTCAATCTGGGTTTCTTCGCCCTGCAGGCATGTGTTGCCCTGATCATTTTCCACACGGTGGCCGCGATGGGGGATCCCACTTCATGGGTGGGATGGGTGGCGACGTTCGACGCGACGCTGGCGGTCAACCTTGTCGCCGCAGCGATGACCGCTGTGGCGATCTCGATCGCCGGCGGTCGACCGAGAGAGTCCATGAATCTGCTCGGCGTGGGGCTGATAGCGACCTTCATCAACACTTGCCTCGCGCTCGCCGCGGTTCTGATGATCTCTACGAATACCTCGGCCGCGTGGCTGTTCGCCGTGTTGGTGGTGTCGCTCTTCATGGCCTACCGGGCGAACGCCTCGCTGCGTAAGAGCCACGAGAGCTTGAGGGTGCTGTACGGATTCACCCGGATCGTGGCGGAGCCTCGACAGGTCGAGGCGGTCATCCCCGCTGCGCTCGAACAACTCAAGAGGATGTTCAGGGCCGAGATCGCTCAACTCATCCTGTTCCCTTCGACTCAGGAAGGTCCTTCGTTGCGCACGGTGTCGGGCACCGATGGGAGCGCGCGTCAGGGGGAGCCGCTTGAAAGCAGTTTCGTCACCGGCCTCTGGGAGGACTTAGCACAGGGGCGCGACGCCATCTTGCTGACCGGTGAGGACGACCTGAACCGGGCCCGCATGCTGTTCCCCGAACTCGGCGCCGATGCCTGCATGATGACTACCCTGATGGGGGTTCAGGGGGTGGCCGGGATCTTGATGATCGGCAACCCGGTCACCGAGGTCACATCGTTCGGTGTTGGCGACCTCGAGCTGCTGCTGACCGCCGTGAGCCACGTGAGCGTTTTGCTCGAGAACGGTCGCTTGGTCGAAGACCTGAAGCACAACGAGCACCGCGCTCTCCACGACCCCCTCACGGGACTTCCCAACCGCTCCCTCTTCAACGACCGTCTCCGTCAAGCGATCCTTTCTGGAGAGCGCCAGGGATCTGCAGTGGCCGTGATGCTGCTCGACCTCGACAACTTCAAAGAAGTGAACGACACGCTCGGCCATCACAACGGCGACATCATGTTGCAGGAGGTGGGCGTGCGGCTGCGCTCGGTGTTGCGGGGAAGCGACACGGTTGCCCGGCTTGGGGGCGACGAGTTCGCGATCTTGCTTCCGAACGTCGTCGACCGCGCTGAGATCGGCCGGGTGGCCGTGAAGGTCCTCGAAGCGCTCCAAGTCCCGATCGTCCTCGAGGAACTGAGCCTTGAGGCGGGGGCCAGTATCGGGGTGGCCGTCTATCCCGATCAGAATCTCAACGCCGCCGCTCTTATACGACGAGCCGATATCGCCATGTACTCCGCGAAGTCTCACCGGACCGGATACGAGGTTTACACCCAGGAGCGGCACCGCCACTCCCCGGGGCGGCTGACGTTGGTGTCGGATCTCCGCGTCGCGCTGGACAACGGAGAACTCATTGTGCACTACCAGCCCAAAGCGGAGCTTCCGAGCGGGAAGATCATCGGCGTAGAAGCTTTGCTCCGGTGGGACCATCCACAGCACGGGCTCATCCCGCCCGACGAGTTCATCCCCGTGGCCGAGCACACCGGTCTCATGCGAGCGATGACGTTGTTCGTGCTGGAGTCGGCGATCAGTCAGTGTCGCGATTGGACGTTCGCGGGCACGCCGCTAACCGTTGCGGTGAACCTGTCGGCGCGGAGTCTTCTCGATGCACGACTTCCCCACGACATCCTCACCCTGCTTGGGCGGTGGGGGGTCGATGCCTCCCGCCTGCGCCTCGAGATCACAGAGGGCTCGATCATGGCGGACCCGGTGCGCCTAGCTGATGTGCTTGCGAAGCTGAACGTCGCCGGGATCGGACTCTCGATCGACGACTTCGGGACCGGTTACTCGTCTCTCGCTCAGCTGAAGAAGCTGCCGATCGACGAGATCAAGATAGACAAATCGTTCGTGCTCGGGATGTCGCACAACGAGAACGACGCTGTCATCGTCCAGTCGACCGTCGATCTCGGACGCAACCTCGGTTTGAGGGTCGTCGCCGAGGGCGTCGAGGATCGGGCGACGATGGACATGCTGATCGCCCTCGGGTGTGACCTCGCCCAGGGATTCTTCCTCAGCCGTCCGATCCCTGGTGATCGTTTCAGCGAGTGGATCCGGGAACTCGACGGGTTCAGCCGCAACCTCGAAAGCGAATGGGATGGCGTCACGGGACCTGAAGAGATCGTGAAGGTAGCGAGTGCCATCCCGATGAGGATCGCCTAGCGCCGTCGAACTCGAAGCGGTCAGACGTGCGTCAGCGAAGCTTCCTCGCGCCGTCGACCAGGATCTCGAGACCTTCTTCGAGCTCCGGATCCGAGATCGTCAGCGGAACGAGATGCCGGATCACGTTCCCGTAGATGCCGCACTTGACCACGATCAGACCGCGCTGACCGGCGTCGTCCATGATGGCGTTCAGCAGATCGGGGTGCGGCTCTTTGGTCCCGGGATCTTTGACGAGCTCGACGGCCATCATCGCTCCGATGCCGCGGATGTCGCCGATCTCCGGGACGTCCGATCGAGCGTCTTCCCAGAACTTCGTGACGGTACGCTCGATGTCGGCGGCGCGACCCATCAGGCCCTCATCTTCGATGACACCCAGAGTGGCGTTAGCGGCCGCGCAGGCGACGGGGTTCCCGACGTAGGTCCCACCGATACGCGAGCCACCGATGTTCATCAGCTCCGGTCGCCCCACGACCGCCGAGATCGGGTATCCCGAGCCCAGCCCCTTCGCCAGGATCACGAGGTCGGCCTCGACCCCGAAGTGCTCCAACGCGAGGAAGCGCCCGGTCCGTCCGGTGCCGGACTGAACCTCGTCGGTGATCAAGAGGATGCCGTGGGCCCTACACAGAGCCTGTAGCCCGGGGAAGAAATCGGGGGTAGGGACGACGAAGCCGCCCTCACCTTGTACCGGCTCGGCGATTACCGCGGCAACGGTGTTCGGATCGACCATCGTGATGAACGCGCGCTCGAGCGCCTCGAGGGCGTCGGCACCTGCGGTGGCAGGATCCTTCGAGCGATAGGGATAAGGGAAGGGGAGCCGGTAGACCTCGGGGGCGAAGGGGCCGAAGCCCTTCTTGTAGGGCTCGTTCTTGCTCGTCAGCGTCATCGCCATCAAGGTTCGACCGTGGAAGGCGCGATCGAAAGTGATCACTCCGTGACGGCCGGTCCCGACCTTCGCGATCTTGATCGCGTTCTCCACGGCCTCTGCTCCGGAGTTGAACAGAGCCACGCGCTTGTCGCCCCCGCCGGTCATCCGGATGATCCGCTCGGAGAGTTCGACGAACGATTCGTAGGGGACCACGGCGAAGTCGGTATGCGAGAACCGCTTGGCCTGATCCGTCACCGCCTCGACCACCTTGGGATGGGAGTAGCCGATGATGTTCGGGCCGACGCCCGTGGCGAAGTCCAGGAAGACGTTCCCGTCGACATCCGTGAACGAAGTGCCGTGGCCTTCCTGGATCACAACATCCGTGTGCAAGGCGTACGCGTCGGATACGACGGAGTGCTTGCGCGCGACGATCGCCCTTGACTTAGGGCCGGGTATCTCGGTGTTGATCTTGATCGTTCCCAAAGGATCTCCTTTTGACATCCGCTAGCTATCCGCGGAGGATTCACGCGGTCGCTGCGTGCCTTCAATCTACCTTGCTTCTTCGCTCCACAGGCGGACGAGGTGCAGGATCGTCGCGGCCGAATCGGCCAAGTCCTGGACCGAGACCCATTCCCTGAGCGAGTGGATATCGTGCATCCCGGCGAAGAGGTTCGGCGTCGGAAGGCCCTTGGCCGTAAGCATCGATCCGTCGGTCCCGCCCCGGATGATCCCCCGGATGGGGGTGAGCCCGGCCGCCTCGATCGCGCGGTGGGCGATGTCGGCGATTTCGGGACGAACGCGCAGATGGTCCTTCATGTTCCGGTATTGCTCCGAGATGGTGACCTCTACGGATCCATCCGCGAACGGCGCCACGATCTCCTCGGCCAGAGCGCGCACCCGTCGACCCCTCTCCGTGAGGAGCTCGGTGTCGAAGTCCCTCAGGATCAGCTTGATCGTGACCCCGCTCGAAGTGCCTTCGATCGAAGCAGGGTGGACGAAGCCCTCCCTCCCGGAGGTCGTCTCCGGTGCCTCGGCGTAAGGCAGCGCGTCGATGAACCGCCCTGCAAGCCGCAGGGCGTTGACCATCTTGTCCTTGGCCGCGCCCGGGTGGGTCTGACGCCCCTGGAAGCGGACGACCATGTGATCGGCGGAGAAGGTTTCATCTTCGATGCTGCCGGCCGTCGACCCATCGAGCGTGTATCCAACCTCTGCCCCGAGGGTGTCGAGGTCGAGGTGCGAGATCCCGTGCCCCATCTCTTCGTCCGGCGTGAAACAGATCTTCAGCCGCGGACGGGGGGCTTCAGGGTGCTCCTGAAGGTACTTGACCGCGGTCATGATCGCCGCCACCCCCGCCTTGTCGTCGGCTCCCAGGAGAGTGGTGCCGTCGCTCGTGATGACGTCTCTCCCTTTCTGAGCCCGCAGGTCGGGGCTCTCTTCAGGGGAGAGGACGAGCTCGGGATTAGCTTCGTAGGTGATGTCCGAGCCGTCGTAGTTCTCGATCACCCGGGGTTTCACGCCTCCGCCCGGAGCGTCGAGGCTCGTGTCGACATGGGCGAGGAGGGCAACCGGGGTGCTTCGGCTCGTTCCCTCCAGGGACGCGAGGACGTAGCCGCCCTCCAGACGCGCGTCGGCAACGCCCATGGCGAGCAGCTCGTCGACGAGGATCCTGCTGAGGTCGAGCTGCTTAGCGGTGCTGGGGAAGGTCTCCGAGCTCTCGTCCCCCTGCGTGTCGACCTTGACGTAGCGGATGAAACGCTCGCGGACCTCTGGGCCCAGCTCGGCGGCGAGCTCTGAGGTGTAGCGCGCGTGATCGGTCATGCGGTGAAGGATAGATGCCCCGTCAGGACCGGCCGCCCGGGGCGAACCGCGTCCTGTTTGGCGGTTACGCCGAGGCGAACCGCTAGCGCCGGGCTCCGACCGAGTTGCGCCTGCGACCCCGTCTGGATGAGTACACCAGCATCGGGGGTGCAACCTTGTGACCCGTGGTCTCTTCGAACTGCTTTCCTATCTTGAGACGATCGGCCATCCGCGATACCTCGTGACGCTGGTCGGGCATCACCAGCGTGACCCCCCACCCCGAACGTCCGGCGCGAGCCGTGCGACCAACCCTGTGCACGTACGACTTGTCGTCGTCGGGCGGGTCGAAGTTGATGACGTGGGTGATGTCGTCGAGGTCGAGGCCTCTCGCAGCAAC
Source organism: Actinomycetota bacterium (assembly GCA_046715095.1). GTDB lineage: Bacteria > Actinomycetota > CADDZG01 > CADDZG01 > WHSQ01 > WHTI01. Next base: position 8,195 of record JBKJZQ010000153.1, read on the forward strand.
ATCGGTAGCGATGAGGGTGTCGACCTTGCCGCCGTCGAACTCAGCGAGCGCGTTCTCACGCGCCGCCTGGGTGAGGTCTCCGTGCATCGCGACCGCCTTGACGCCCCGCTGCTTGAGCCTGTCAACCAGTCGGTCCGCCCCCCGCTTGGTGCGGACGAAGACCAGCGCAAGGCCTCTGTCCTCGTCGGTGAGGACGTCGGCCAGAGCCTGGACCTTTCCGCCCGCGGTGACCATGATGAAGCGGTGGGCGACCTCTTCGACGGTTGGGGCCGCACTTTCAACTTCGTGCCGGGCCGGGTCGCGTGTGAAGCGCTGCGCCAGGAGTCCGATCTGTCCATCGAGCGTTGCAGAGAAGAACATCGTCTGCCGCTCCTTGGGGATCCTCGAAACGAGCTTGTTGACCTGGGGCAGGAAGCCCATGTCGAGCATACGGTCGGCTTCATCCAGGATGAAGATCTTCACCTGGGATAGAGAGAGCATCTTGCGGGTGACGAGGTCCTCGAGGCGTCCCGGCGTGGCGATGAGGATGTGCGCCCGCGCTGCCTCCTGGGCCTGACGGCGGAGATCGACGCCTCCGTAGACCGAGGCCACCTTGAGACCCCGTGCCGCAGCCAGGTCTGCGGTTTCTTCGGTGACCTGGACCGCGAGCTCGCGGGTCGGAACCAGGACCACGGCCGAAGGCTTCGGGTCGCTCGTTTCAAGTTGTTCGACGATCGGGATGGCGAAGCAGAGCGTCTTACCAGAGCCGGTGCGGCTCTTGGCGAGTACGTCTTTCCCCGCCAGCGCGTCGTCCATCATCATGGTCTGGATCTCGAACGGCGTCACGATCCCTCGTTTGGCGAGGGCGTCGACGACCGGGGGTGAGACGCCCAGTTCGGCAAAGGTCCTTTCGGACACGGTTGTTTCGGACACGGTTGCTCGCTCCTAGTCTGCGGTTACGCCGAGGCGAACCGCTGTTCTTCTCTTCTTGGTGCTGGGACGGCGCGGGGCGCGGTCGGGGTACCAAGAAGTTCCGTAACGGGCGAGGGATCCAGCATCTCGAGCCCATGAAGAGGAGCGGGAAGTCGAAACCCTCACGGGGCGGCTCCCTGCCGTCCCTGCCAGACAGGCTAACACGCGCCCGTTCTCAAACGGGGGAAGACCGATGGACTAAGAAGAGGGCAAAGCTCGAATCATGAGAAGCCGGCGACGTGCGCTAGTAGGGTCTGAGGATGGTGGACAAGCTGAGGAACCGCCGGAAGAAACCCGTCCCGCCCCCGGGCGGGGCCCCCAAGCCCCCGGACAACCAGCGCCAGAGGAACATGACGATCGCCTGGATCGTCGCCGGGCTTGGTCTCCTGTTCGTGTTCCAGACGTCCCTGGTAGGGGGGCAGGATTCGATCGAGTTCTCGCGTTTCCTTAACCTCGTCCGGGACGGCAGCGTGACCAAAGCGGTCGTCACTGATACGT
>JBKJZQ010000154.1:0-11283 GCA_046715095.1 Actinomycetota bacterium
CCTCAAGTATGTGGCCGACATCTATCTGATCAACCGCCACGTATCACTCAGGGAAGCCGGCAAAGTCCCGGCTGAAGGTCCGGACCCGTAGCGGCGGCGAGCATCTCCGGTAGCACCTTGGCGTCCCCCACCGTGGTCATGAAGTTCGTGTCCCCTCCCCAGCGCGGGACGACGTGCATATGGAGGTGGCCGGGGATGCCCGCTCCCCCGGCGGATCCGAGCTAAGTCTTCGCCCAGGGGCCGACGCCGGCGATGCGTTCGGGCGTCACGTGCACGATGAAGCCGGGGGGCGGTTCCGGCATCCCCGGGAACACCGCATCGAGGTCGATGTAGATCGCCGCGAGCTTCTGCAGCAAGTCAGCCGCGCCGCCCTCGGTGAGGCTGGCTCGACCGTAGATCACGATGTACTCGCGCAAGCCGAAGTCGTTGGTCTTGTCCGAGGCCACCGATACCGTGACCCGCGGGTCGTGTCGCATGTTCTTCAATTTGCGCTGATCGAACATGGTCGCGATCCTCAGCTCGTTCTCATCGACGTCGACCCACGCGCAGGTCACCTGGGGTTTGCCGTCCCCGTCGATCGTCGCCACGTGGGCGATGACCCCCGACGACAGCAGCTCGATCGCAGACTCCGGGATCTTCATGGATCCTCCTTCTCTACGGGCGTTTGGCGAGAAGCATCAACCGGCGGCGGCGGAAGCTCCAGTCGTCGCCTTCCTCCTTACGGAAATCCATCCCGGTCATCGCGCCGTGCCTCTCGACGAAGTCCCTGACCCGCTCGATACGCTCCTCGGGGAACTCGCCGGGCCACATCCACTGCGAGAACGTGTTCCGTCCTTCCCACGGACGCTCGTCGACGATCTCGAAACCGGCTGCCTGAACCACGACCCGCAGCGCGGACGCGGGCCGCGAGATCGCGTGGGACGGATCGCGGATCAGCTCGAGTTCGTTCATGACGAGAGCCTCTTCGAGGCGCTCGGGTGCCACCTGGTCCACGACCAGCACGTACCCGTCGTCCTTCGCGACCCGGCCCATCTCTTTGATCACCGGCACGGGGTGGTGGATGTGGTGCAGCACTTGGGCAGTGGCGACGAGGTCGACCGATCGCGACGCTACCGGGAGACGGCTGCCCTCGCCCTGGACCGCCAGCACGCCGGGGTGATTCGTCTTCGCCGTCCTGAGCATCCCGTGGGTCAGATCGACGGCGATCAGCTGCCCCGCCACGTCCTCGAACAACGCTAGGAAGTTCGCGGTGCCCGATCCGACCTCGAGGACCGAGTCACCGGGACTCGCCCGCGAGAAGGCGACGACATCCGAGTCATCGAAGCGTCCCTTGGTGCGTTCCGCGAACTTGGTCGCAGTGCGCTCGAACTCGTCCTGAACGAGCTTGTGCGGGTCAGACACGGACGGCCGCTGGAACGGTCTCGGAGATGATCCCTCCCCCGAGGAGGACGTCCGGGTTCTCGAACGAATAGAAGGCGGCCGACTGTCCGGGCGCGACCGCCTCGACCGGGGCATCGAACACGACCTGATCGCCGGTCAGCGAGGCGGGGTGGACGTCGCCGTGGGCCCGGTACTGCACGAACGTCCTCACAGGTCCGTCGGGGGCAGCGGTCGGGAAACTCATCTCGGTCGTCCTGAACTCGGCGACCGCCAGATCCTCCCTGTCGCCCACGGTGATCGTGTTGCTGGCCGGATCGATCGACGTTACGAACACGGGAACCCCGAGCGAGATGCCGAGTCCCTTGCGCTGTCCCACCGTGTAGTGGCCGAACCCGCGGTGCTCCCCCACGACCTCCCCGCCTGTGCCGACGATCGGGCCCGGGTGAGCGGCATCCGAGATGTGCTCGTCGACGTAACGATCGAAGTCCCCGTCCCGCACGAAGCAGATCTCCTGAGAGTCGGGCTTACGAGCGGTTCGGAGTCCGAGCGACTCCGCGATCTCCCGCGTTTCGGTCTTCTCGAGCGAGCCCACCGGGAAGCGAACGTGCACGAGGTCGTCCTGGGACAGCATCCACAAGACGTAGGACTGGTCCTTGTTCCCGTCCACACCGCGCATCAGCATCTTGCCGCCGTTCCCGTCCACCACGCGCGCGTAGTGCCCGGTGGCGAGGACGTCGGCCCCCAGGGCCTTTGCCCGCTCGAGCAACGTACCGAACTTGATCCACTGGTTGCACCTGACGCACGGGTTCGGCGTCCGTCCCGAGAGGTAATCGGTCCGGAAATCCTCGATCACCGTCGCTTCGAAGCGGTCCGCGTAGTTGTGGACGTAGAACGGGATGCCGAGGACGTCGGCCACCCGCCGCGCGTCGTCGGCCGCGGAGAGGCTGCAGCATCCGGACGCGTTGTTGATGTCGTCGCCCTTCCACAGCTTGAGCATGATCCCGGTGACGTCGTAGCCGTCCTCCTTGAGGAGTGCGGCGGCCACCGAAGAATCAACCCCTCCCGACATCGCAACGACAGCCCTCTTACTCATCAGGCCACCTTCCGGGCCCGCGCCACGATCTCCGGCAACGCGGCGAGGAGCGCATCGACGTCCTCATCCGTCGATGCGCGGCCGAGCGTGAAGCGGAGGCTCCCCTGCGCCAGAGGGCGGGGGGTTCCGATCGCGAGCAGCACGTGCGAGGGATCGAGTGCCCCCGACTGACAGGCCGACCCCGACGAGCACGCGAAGCCCGCCTGATCGAGTAGCAATAGGAGCGTCTCACCCTCGGTCCCGGGGATGCAGATGTTGAGGTTGCCGGCGACGCGTCCCTCCATGGCCCCGTTGATCACGACGTCGGGGACGATCGCGCGGAGACCCTCGAGCAAGCGCGTTCTCATCGCGAGTAGGCGTTCGGCCTTCTCGTCGACCTCCTTGGCAGCGATCTCGGCGGCCAAGCCGAGCGCGGCGATCCCGGGGACGTTGAGCGTGCCGGAACGGAGTCCCTTCTCATGGCCCCCGCCGTGGATCACGGCCTCGACCGGAACCCCCGAGCGGATGAAGCACGCGCCGACCCCCTTGGGACCTCCGATCTTGTGCCCCGAGAACGCGGCGAGATCGACGCCCCAGCCATGAAGATCGATAGAGATGTTGCCCAGTGCCTGGACCGCGTCCGTGTGAACCAGCGTGCGAGGGTTGACCGCCTTCACGGCCGCGGCGATCCCCCGGAGATCCTGGATCGTTCCGATCTCGTTGTTGACCGTCATGACAGAGACGACGGTCGTGTCGGAGCGAACGAGCCCGGCGACCGTCGCCGGATCGACGTGGCCCGACGGCTCCACCGGGCAGAGGGTGACTTCGAAACCGTGACGTTCAAGGTAGTGAGCCGAGTCGAGGACCCCGTGATGCTCGAACGCGGACACGATGATGTGCTTGCCGTGGCCCGCGCGCTTCTCTGCGGCACCCTTGATCGCCAGGTTGTCTGCCTCGGTGCCCCCGCCGGTGAAGATGATCTCGCTCGGAGACGCTCCCACCGCCTGGGCGAACCGTTCCCGGGCGACCTCGACCGCCTCCCTGGCCTTCCGGCCGAAGGAATGGACCGAGGATGGGTTGCCGAAATCCTCGCCCAGGTAAGCGAGCATCAGGTCCCTGACCTCAGGGACGACGGGCGTGGTGGCGGAGTAATCGAGATAGTGCATCGACCCAGGATAAGCGGTTCGCCTCGGCGTAACCGCAGAACAAAAGGGGGTCGGGGAATTTAGGGCGAGGCCGTGATGGCCCAGAGGAAGCGGTGGTCGGAGTAGAAGGTCGCCGGATCGCTTCTCTCCTCGTCCGTGTACTCGAGATCGGACGCCGCGTAGTGGAAGCCCGGCCGGTTGAAGATGTAGTCGATGCGCTTCTGGGTCCCGATCTCGGCCTCCGCTCCGGTCGAGAAGACCGCATCCTTGTAGCCGTGGGTCGAGGTGAGCATCGGCCATAGCGGAAGCATCTCGCAGTCCCTCGTCTCGTCTAACCCTACGCACCTGCGGTTATTGAAGTCCCCCACGAGGAGCGGAGTCGAGGTCGCCGGGAAGGTCTCGTCCAGGAAGGAGGCCAGCTGATCCGACCACTGCGCTTTGTACCCCCAGGCAACGGCTTTGTCGGCGAACCAATTCTGGCTCGGAAGGTAGTGGACGCTCATGACCGAGTAGCTGGTGCCGCTCTGGATCTCCGTGATACCGGTGTAAGCCTGCTCCTTGGTCCTCGCGCGCTGACCCGGGATCCCATCCTCCTCGGCGTAGGACGTCTGGACATATCCCTGAGGTCCCGAAGCCGTCACCGTGCCCGTGTTGATCACGATCGCGGTCTCGCGGACCACCTCGTCGGGCCGCGCGTCATCGGGATACGGGAACACGGTCGCCTCGGGAGATACCGCAACCTCGTACCGGTACCCCGTCTGGGCGGTCAGGAGGTCCGACACTCCGCTCGCGCTGGCCCGGACGACCTCTTGGAGCATCACGACATCGGGAGCATGCGGCACTTGGAGGAGCAGTCGCTCGACGAAGTTCTCGACATCGGCAGGGTCCGCAACATCGTCGGCCGCGAACGCTTCCTGAAGGTTCATCGATACGACCAGAAGTTCGGAGTGTTTCTCGCAGGCCCTCTTCTCTTCCGTATCGCAGAGGTCACGACCCGGCCCCCCGTCGGCGGAGTCGGTCCCGCGCAGACCGTAGAGGTGATCGGCGCCGCCCATCCCTCTCATGACGTCGTCGCCGCCGCCTCCTTCGGCACCGTCGGGTCCGGGCCCCCCATACAGGAGGTCGTTGCCCGGGAGGCCGAACAGGGCGTCGCCGCCTCGTCCGGCTTTGATCGTGTCGTGCCCGTCCTCGCCGTAGAGCTCGTCCGGACCTTCGGCCCCCGTCAGCAGATCGGGGCCGCCGCCGCCCCGGATCACATCTCGACCACCGCCCCCGTCGATCTCGTCCCCGCCGTGGCCACCGCAGAGGAAGTCGTCTCCTCCGCGGCCGTAGACAACATCGTCCCCACCCAGCGAGTGGATGACGTCGTCCCCGGGCGTTCCGTGGATCACGTCGTCACCCGGGGTGCCCGCCTGGGCCGCGAGCCCCTCGCACCGGACCTGCTTCCCCGCGTGCACCGCGGGAACGGATCCGGCGACGAAGAGGAGGGCGAGCGCGAGCAGAGCCAGCGTTCGAGACATGCTCGAAGGCTAAACCATGCCGCCGTCGAGCCCCTTCAATTGCCTACCTCAGTGGTTCGGCGTCGAACCCGGGTCTTCCTTGAAGCGGCGCTCGATCTCTTCAAACGCCTGATCGAACGCGGCATCGGCGGTCGACGCGCTGGTCGTCCGGCGGGCGTTGAAATCCTTCATCCGCTGGGGGTATCCGATCACCGACGCGTCGTAGACCGGGATCCCCAGCTTGTCGCAGAAACGAGCGGCATCCCGCGGCTCCCTCACGGGAGCCCGGGCATGATCGCCGTCTCGATCTACCAGCAGCAAGGTGGTCGGCTGGGTAGTCGTGCGAGGCTCGACATAGCCCTCTACGCCCTTGCGGGTCTTGGCGAACTCCAAGAGATGGCCCAGTTCGGGGCCTCCGCGCTTGCCAAAGAATCTCCGGAAACTGTCACCCATCCCCACAAGTTAGCCCTTGCGGGACTTAATTTCGTCGATCAGTTGGGGCAGGATCTTCAGCGCGTCTCCCACGATGCCGAGGTCGGCGAGCCCGAAGATCGGCGCTTCCTCGTCTTTGTTGATCGCGATGATCTTCTTCGCACCCTTCATGCCGACGATGTGCTGGGTCGCACCCGAGATCCCGATCGCCAGATAGACACTCGGCTTGACGGTGATCCCGGTCTGGCCGATCTGGTAGCTGTAAGGGACCCAGCCGGCATCGACCACGGCACGGGTGCCGCCGACCGCGGCGTTGCCGATCGCGGCAGCGAGCTGATCGAGGAGCTCGAAGTTTCCCGGCTCCTGGAGGCCGCGCCCGCCGGAGATCACCACGGGAGCCTGGTCGAGCCTCGGACCGGTCGTCTCCTCGACGTGACGCTCGACTCTCTTCGCCTTCTTGAGGTCGTCGGGGATGTCGACGTTCACCTCGACGACGTTCGCGCTGCCTGTGCTCCCGGTCGCTCCCGCTCCACCGGAGGGTGACGCCTCGAACGACTTCGGCCGGAAGATCACGAGCTTGGGGCTGCCTTCCAACTTCACGTCTACGAGGGTCGCTCCACCGAAGATCGCCGTACGAGCCGTGTTCTCGTCGATCAGATCCGTCGCGTTGCTCATCAGCGTCGAGCCCGTCTTCGCCGACAGTCGTCCCGCTACGTCGCGCGAGTCGTACAGCATCGCGAAGAGGACGAGGTCCGGCTTGTGCTCCTCGATGAGCGAGTGAAGCGCATGCGTCGCCGGCTGGGCCACGAACTCGCTGTAGACCTCGTCGTCGCTCGCGTACACCGTCGCCGCGCCGTACTCCCCGAGCTTCTCGGCTGCCTTGGTTGCGCCGGGGCCCAGCACGACCGCGGCCGCGTCACCGACCTCGCGCGCCTTGGACAGGATCTCGAGGGCCGCGGGATCGACCTCGCCCTCAGGAGTCGTCTCTGCAAACACCCATATCTTTGCCATCAGATGACCTTCGCTTCCTTGAGGAAGTCGGCGATCTTCGCCGCCGCGCTTCCGTCGTCCTCGATGATCTCGCCGCCCTCACGTTTTTCAGCCTTGCTGAGTTCCGTGACCTCTTGCTTCACGACGACGTCATCACCGGAGAGACCGAGATCGGACAGCGACAGTTGCTCGACCGGCTTCTTCTTGGCCGCCATGATGCCCTTGAACGATGCGTAACGCGGTTCGTTCACTCCCGCGGTGACCGATATGACCGCCGGAAGAGCGACCTCGACCACGTGGTAACCGTCCAGCGTCTGACGATTGACCTTGAGGGTTCCGCCCTCGGTCGAAACGATCTCCTTGACGGTCGATACGTGAGGCACACCGAGGAACTCGGCAAGCGTGCCGGGTAGCGTGCCCGTGTAACCGTCGGTCGATTCGACGCCCGCGATCACGAGATCGAAGTCGCCGTTCTTCTTGATCGCCTCGGCGAGAACCTTCGCGGTGACCAGCGCGTCCGAACCTTTCAGTGCAGTGTCGGACACCAGGACGCCCTTGTCGGCCCCCATCGAGAGGCCGCGGCGGACCGCTTCCATCGCCTTTTCGGGACCCATGGACACGAGGGTCACCTCACCGTCACCGGACTCCTTGATCTGGAGGCCGGCCTCCACACCGAACTCATCGCCGGGATCCATGACCCCCTGGACGCCGTCGCGCTTCAGGGTCGTGCCGTCCATCTCCGGCGGCACGTTCGGATCGGGGATGTGCTTCACACAAACCACGATGTTCAAGAGAAACCTCCACTTTGTTTGGCGGCTCGTCGAGACGAACCGCTTCTCTGTCCCTGCGGGCCGATGGGGCGGCCAGTGTCCGCTTTGGTGCTGCTTTGGTGCTGCTTGCAAAAATTAGCAAATACTTTACCCCAGCAAATGAAGCCGGATCATCCGCCTCAGGCGCCGCCGGCCCGGCGATAGTAGGTGACGCCGTCCTTCTCCTCGACCGCCGCGTCGCCGTCTTCGAGGACGAGATCGAGGTGGGCGACGACCTCGGAGACCGCCAGGAAGACGTCGTACCCCTTGACCCGGGGATACATCTCGACGGCGAGCTGGTACGGGGTCTTGGCCTCGTCCTCGAGGGCGGCCGCGACGCGGCTCTTGCGCTTGCGGTGATGCTCGAGCGTCCGTTCGATCAGCGCCCCCGGCCTGGAAACGGGATCGCCGTGGCCCGGATACACGAGCTGGAGGCCCATCTCGGCCATGGCTTCGAGGGAGGCGATGTACTCCTTCAGCGAGCGCCGGCGCTCTCCCGGTTCGTCCAGCGACGGTTCGAGCAGTGGGTTCGGGGACGTGTCGGGAAGCAGCTGATCCCCAGCGAACATCGTCCCCGTCTCGGGCTCCACGTACACAACGTGCCCACCGGTGTGGCCCGGCATTAGATACGTCTCGAGGGTGAACTCTTCGACCGCATCGTCGTCCCCATACCACCGGAACGAGAACGCGTCCCCGTCCACCACCGGGACGACCTCGTCGTGATCCATCCTGGGACGGGTTCGATCGTTCTTACGCGCCTGGTCCATCTTGAACAGGAGGTCGAGCGGCATCCCCGCCTCGACCAGCAATCGCCCGACCTCGAAGACCAGCTGGTGGTCCCTGACGCGGGCGATCTCCTTCTCGGGGAAGTAGATGGTCGCTCCGGACAATTCCTGGACGATGTGAACGAGCCCGTAGTGATCGGGATGTCCATGGGTGATCAAGATGCGCTCGATCGAGTGCGGGAAATAGCCCGCCGCGTTCAGTCCGAGAAGCAGAGCGTTCTGGGCTTCGGGAGTGTTGACGCCACAATCGATCAACGTGACCGGCTCGGCCTCGATCAGATAGACGTTCACCGGTCCCACCGCGTAGGGCGTAGGAAGCTCGAGACGTCGAACCGGGAGGGGCTGCACCCAACGATTCTAATGGGGCGGTAGAACTCCGCCTCTACCGGCCGGTGAACTTCGCCTTGCCGGGGCCCTCTTCGACGAACGACTTCATCCCGAGCTTCTGGTCCTCTGTCGCGAACAGGGCCGCGAAGGCTTGGCGTTCCAGCAGCAAGCCCGTGGTCATGTCGACGTCGATCCCGTTCTGGATCACTTGCTTCGCGGCCATGAGAGCGACCGAGGGACCGGATGCGAAGCGTTCGGCGAGCTTGGTTGCCCGCGCGTAGACCTCTTCGGGGCGAACGACCTCGTTGACGAGCCCGATCCGCAAGGCCTCCTCGGCTCCGACGAACCTGCCCGAGTAGATGATCTCTTTCGCTCGACCGACCCCGATGAGGCGAGGAAGACGCTGGGTGCCGCCCGCGCCCGGGATCACGCCGAGGAGGATCTCGGGCTGACCGAGCTGGGAGTCCTCGGCGCAGATCCTGAGATCGCACGCGAGGGCCAGCTCGCAACCGCCGCCGAGCGCATAACCGTTGATGGCGGCGATCGTCACGACCGAGAGCTGCTCCAACCGCGTGAAGACGTTCTGAAAGCGGCCGATGTAGCGGAACATCTCGACCGGATCCTGGGTCGACATCTCCTTGATGTCCGCGCCCGCCGCGAACACCCTCTCGCCGCCGTAGACGATCACGGCCCTAACACTCTCGTCCCCTGCGACGGCGTCGACGGCCTCACCGATCTCGAGCGCGACCTGATCGTTGAGGGGGTTGAGCTTCGGACGGTCGATACGGATCGTGCCGACGCCCTTGTCGGATACCTCGAGGTTCACGAACTCTCCCACAGGACCTCCTTCGAAAGTCTTCTCACCCAGAGGCTACGATGCCTTTGGTATGTCCACGGATTTCGAGTCGCGCCTGAGAGCGGTCGTCGACGCCGCCCCGGCGCAGGAGATATTCCTCGACGACACCCGGGACGCGGCCGTGCTGATCCCCATCGTCGCCGTTCCGGAACCCACGTTGATCTTCACGGTCCGAACCGACCACCTCCCCAGCCATAAGGGGCAGATCTCGTTCCCCGGAGGATCGATCGATGAGGGCGACGGATCGCCTGAAGCGGCCGCCCTCAGGGAAGCGCAGGAAGAGATAGGGCTCGACCCGGAGGCCGTTCGGATCCTCGGACGCTTCGACGACCTCCCCACGTACGTGACCGGCTACGTCGTGTCTCCCGTCGTGGGCTGGATCGAAGAATGCCCCGACCTGTTTCCGAATCCCGCAGAGGTCGCCGAGGTCCTCCACATCCCGATCTCGCACCTCATCGACGACATCCGGCGGGAGCCGGGCTTCCTCGAGCGGGGTCGCACCTACCCAACCGAAGCGTGGGTCTGGCACGATCACATCATCTGGGGGGTCACCGCCCGCGTCCTAAGGGTGTTCCTCGAGCATCTTGCCGAGGCCGGCCTCGCGCCTCGTCCGTCGGGTGACGGGCTCTGGCCCGACTTCGATGAGAAACGAGCGTGACCCTCATGTGGGTGCTCGCCCTCGCTCAGAGCCCATCGCCCAGCCCAACGATCCTGAGAGCTCTGCCGGCCGGCGGTCTCGAAACCGCGGGCGCCATCATCTCGATCCTCTTCGCCGTGGCTGCTGCAGTCATCGGGTACCGCATCATCAGGGGCGGTCGCGGACTGTAACGAGAAATCGGGTGCGGCCTGTAACGACAAACCGGGCAACCGGCTCACCCCTATCAGGGGCGGCCTTCTCCCTATATCCTTTGGTCGGTCCGCTGTCACGACACCAACGAAGTTGTCGGGCGCTCGCGCCCAGGGGGGTTCCACATCAACATGAGACGCATCGCGGCAGTCATCGCCGCCCTGACAGCACTTGCGGCGTTCTCGGTCCAGCCGGCCGTCGCCGATCCACCCGCCGTGCCGGACGGGATGACGGCCTACGCGGTGATCCCTCCCGGACAGAGTGGCGCGATCTTCGGTCCGCAGTCCTCCCACCGTAGCGACCAGTTGGACATGTACAAGAACCTCATCACCGACGCAGACGACAACATGACCCCGGATGAGCTGCTCACGTACTTCCACGACTTCCAGTACGGCACGTCGGACGTCGAGCGCGAATACCAGCCGGCCGGTCGAACGGATGTAACCATCTTCCGTGATGGGCTGGGGATCCCACACATCTACGGTTCGGATGCAGGCGTCGGTTTCGCGCTCGGCTACGCAACCGCGGAGGATCGTCTGTGGCACATGACCGTCCTGCGCGCCGCCGCGAAGGGAACCTTGGGCGAGGTGCTCGGCGACGGCTTCCAGGGTTACGACTCGCGGATCCGTCGCGACGGATACTCGCTCGCAGAGGTCAACAGGATCTTCGACCGTTGGGGTAACAAGTTCGGCGTCGCCGGGAAGAAGACCCAGCAGCTACTGAAGAACTACGCCAAGGGCGTGAACGCCTACATCGCCGAGGTCGATGCGAACGAGATCCCCAAGCCACCCGAGTTCTCCAGATTCGACATCGAGCCCCAGAACTGGAAGCCGATCGACACCCTGTACCTGGCGATCCTGCAGCTTCGTGACTTCGGTGGCGCCGCCGGAGGGGAGCTCCGCAACGCCGCCCTCCTCCAGGGCCTCGAGGAGCGCTTCGATCCGGTGATGGCCAACCTCATGCTCGAAGACATCCAGCGTCGCAACGATCCCGGCGCGGACACGACGATCCAGACCGCCGACGGGACGTTCGACTCGCAGGATCTCGGGAACCCGAAGGCGGCCGCGATCGCCATCCCCGATGATGCTGCGTCCCTGCTGAGTTCATCGGCCGCGAAGAACAAGGTCGCTCGGGGCTTGAG
>JBKJZQ010000155.1:0-6894 GCA_046715095.1 Actinomycetota bacterium
CACGCGCTGCTGCGACGTGTCCTTGATCCCGCGGTTCTGGAGGTAGCGGTTGAAGCGAGCCTGGTAGATCGCGTTGAGCGCGCCGAGGCCCATGGACACGGTAGGGAACTCCCAGAAATCGGGCATCAAGCGGGGGTGTGGGTAGGAGGGCAGTCCTTCGCCCCCTGTCTCCTGACGGAAGTTCTCGAGCTGCTCCTCGGTGAGCCTGCCTTCGAGATAGGCGCGCGCATAGATACCGGGGGCAGCGTGGCCCTGGAAGTAGATGTGGTCACCGCCGCCGGGCGCATCCTTGCCCCTGAAGAAGTGGTTGAAGCCCACCTCGTACAGAGAGGCCGCCGACGCGTAGGTCGCGAGGTGGCCGCCGATCCCGTCGTGTTTGTTGTTGGCCCGCATGACCATCGCGGCGGCGTTCCACCGGATGATCCGACGGATCCGATGCTCCATCGCCTCGTCACCGGGAAAATAGGGCTCCTGCTCGGGAGCGATGGTGTTGATGTAGTTGGTCGACACCATCGGAGGGAGCCCGATCTGGCGCCTTCTGGCATGGATCAGGATGCGCTCCATCAGGTACCGAGCGCGCGCCGGAGACGTATCGGCAACTTGGTCGAGTGCTTCGATCCACTCCTGCGTCTCGTCCGGATCGATGTCCGGTAGTTGCTCCATGAAGTCGTGCATCAGCCATCCATCCGTGTAGCGCATCCGTGTCGCGAGCGGTGCTCTTCTATCCAGAGTAAACCGATTCGTCGGAGAGTTTGAAGTTACGCGTTCTCGTCCGAATGCATCGCTAGATCGACCAGATCGACGATGCCAACGAGGCAACCATCCTCGATGACGGGGAGGCGTCTGATGTGCTTCTGCGCCATGCGTCTCTGAACCTCGTTGACCCCTGCGGCCGCCTCAACGAACACCGGCGTGCCGCGGACCAACTCGGCCTCGGAAGCCTGCATCAGATCCACGCCCTCGTCCCGGAGCAGGCTGGCCAGCCATGCCATGGTCGAAGACTGGCCCTCGGACCAGTCGCTGCTGCCGATCACGTCGCGTACGCATGCCGTCTGATCCGTGTCCTCGCTCATGAGGTCATCAGGTTAACGGCCTGTCCCGGCTATCCGGTCGATCTCGTCGATCGGCGGATCAGGACGGTGCCCACGATCGCCGCGAGGACCGATCCCACGAGGATCCCGATCTTGGATTGATCCACGAAGTCGTCCTCCCGGAAAGCCAGCCCCGAGATGAAGAGAGAAACGGTGAACCCGATCCCCGCGAGGCCGGCGATGCCCACCATCTGCGACCAGGTCGAGTTTTCGGGAAGCGAGCCGAGACCGCTCCTGACCGCCAGCCACGAAAACAGGGATATGCCCACGAGTTTGCCGGCGACGAGGCCCACGACGACCCCGAGGGTGACCGGTGACGACAGCGCGTCTCCGAACGTTCCCGCATCGAGAACGACGCCCGCGTTGGCGAACGCGAACAGCGGGATGATCAAGAAGCTGGTGTAGGGGTGCAGGAATGATCCGATCCGCTCGGCGACCGAGACGGTCTCCTCGAAGACATCCGGGGCCCCGCGTTTCTCCGCCGCCCGAGCCGGGGCCAGGAGACCGAGAGCCACGCCGGCGATCGTCGCGTGCACACCGGACTCGAAGGTGGCGAACCACACCATGGTCCCGACCACGACGTAGATCGGGGTCCACCAGACCCGGATCCCCCGGAGCAGCACGATCGCCAGCAGGCCGGTGCCTGCGAGTGCAAGCCACGGCACCGAGATATCGGCGGTGTAGAACACCGCGATCACGACGATCGCCCCGATGTCGTCGACGATCGCGAGCGACAGGAGGAAGACCCTGAGTCCTGAGGGGAGGGAGCGTCCGACGAGCGCCAGCACGCCCACCGCGAACGCGATGTCGGTTGCCATCGGGATGCCCCACCCGTGGAAGGAAGGCTCCCCCGCGTTGAACGCGGCGTAGATCAAGGCGGGGACGATCATCCCACCGAGCGCCGCGATCACGGGGACCGCAGCCTTCCGGAAGTCGTTCAGCTCGCCGGAGACCAGCTCTCGTTTGATCTCGAGACCAACCACGAAGAAGAAGAGCGCCATCATCCCGTCGTTGACCCATCCTCTGAGGTCTTCCGTCAGATCGATCGAGCCGATCGAAACCGCGATCTTCGTGTGCCACAGAGACTCGTACGAACCCGGCCACGGGGAGTTCGCCCAGACCAGCGCCGCGACGGTCGCAACGAGCAGGACCGCTCCGGACGCCGCCTCGGTATCGAGGAACCGCCTCAAGGGACGCGCCACGAGGCGAGCCACGGGGCCCTTACCGGCGACCCACGAGAATCGAAGTGGTGGCTTGGGCGACACAGGCATCTCCTGGTTGGACTCGGACGCGACCTAACGGTGCCGACCAGGCTTCCCGGCGCTCCAGAGCTCCGAAACATGACTTCCGGGCGCTCCCGTCCCCAGAGTACAGGGGCCATATAGGGGCCGCTCACGTATCGTGGAGTAGTGAAAGAAAGCATCTATCTCGGCAGGATCGCCGGGATCCGGGTGGGGATGAACTGGTCGCTGCTGGCCATCTTCGGGCTGATCGCATGGAGCCTCGCCGCCGGCCGGTTCCCGTACGAGTATCCCGGCTACACCGACGGGTACTACTGGGCCGCCGGCACCATCACCGCGATCGTTTTCTTCGCATGTCTCCTGGCGCACGAGATGGGACACGCATTGGTCGCACGCACCCGCGGGGTCGAGGTCGAAGGCATCACCCTGTGGTTGTTCGGTGGCGTGGCCAAGCTGAAGGGAGACCCGAAGACGGCCTCGGGTGAACTCAAGATCGCGATCGCGGGGCCCGTAGTCAGCGTCGCCCTCGCCGGTGCGTTCGCGGGGATCTCCGCGCTCCTCGAAGCCTCCGGCTCGTCCGGGCTGCTCGTCGGGATCGTGGCATGGCTGTGGCGGATCAACGCGATGCTGGCCGTCTTCAACATGCTCCCCGCGTTCCCCCTCGACGGGGGCCGCGTCTTCCGGGCACTACTGTGGCGCTGGAAGGGGAAGACCAAAGCGACGCGCTGGGCGGCACGCACGGGCCGGACCTTCGGCTTCCTCATGATCTCGGTGGGGATACTCGAGTTCGCGGTCCGGCAATCGTTCGACGGCATCTGGCTCGCGTTCCTCGGGTACTTCCTTCTGAACGCCGCGACCACCGAGGAGCAGGTGATCGTGACCCGGGACGCTCTCGCTGGTCTCACGGTGGGAGACGCGATGTCGCCGGCACCGACGGCCGTCCCGGGTTGGGTCACGCTCGATACGTTCCTCGACGATTACGCGGCGCAGCACCATGACTCGCACTTCGCGGTTACGTCGTTCGACGGAACCACCAGCGGGGTGGTCGGAGTCGATGCGATCAAGCGCGTGCCGGCCTCAGAGCGTGCCTCGACGCGTACCGACCGGATCTCCGTGCCGATAGGACAGATCGTCACCTGTGAGCCGTCCGATCAGATCACCGGCGTGCTCGAGCGCATGACCGGAACGGGTGCGGGACGAGCGCTCGTGTTCGACGAGGGCCGGTTGGTCGGGGCCCTCACCGCGTCCGACATCAAGCGCGTCCTCGATCTCGCCGAGATGGGGGCCCGTCCGTGACTCGGATACTGATCGCAGGCGGTGGGTACGTCGGCCTATTCGTCGCCCTGGAACTCGAGAAGAAGCTGTCAGCGGGTGGCCTCGGCCGGACGCAGGACCGGAGGGACCACGAGATCACGATGGTCACGCCCGATAGCTACATGACCTACCAGCCGTTCCTTCCGGAAGCTGCCTCGGGCAACATCGAACCCCGGCACGTCGTGGTGCCACTCAGAAGAGCGCTCAAGAAGACGCGTCTCGTAACCGCCCGCGTCATCGGGCTCGACCATCCGGCTCGCACGGCCACCATCCGCCCGGGAGAGGGCCCCGATCAGACGCTGGCGTACGACCACGTCGTGCTCGGCCTGGGATCTGTGTCCAGTGTCCTCGATGTGCCGGGACTCGCCGATAACGCGGTCGGTTTCACGTCGGTCGAGGAAGCCATCTATCTGCGGAACCGCGTGCTCTCCCGGCTCGATATCGCGGAAGCGACGACCGACGCAGCGGCGAAGCGGAAGGCGCTGACGTTCACATTCGTCGGCGGAGGCTACTCCGGCATCGAAGCTCTGGCCGAGCTCGAGGATCTCGCCCGCGACGCGACCCGCTACTACCGCGGTATCTCGCCCGAGGACATGAGGTGGGTGCTGATCGAAGCGGCGTCGATGATTCTTCCCGAGGTCGGCAACGATCTCGCCGCGTACGCGCTCGAGCACCTCAGGCATCGGGGCATCGACGTCCGGCTCGAAACCCGTCTCGAGTCCGCGGTCGACGGACATCTCGTCCTCTCCGACGGAACGGAGTTCGACGCCGATACACTCGTATGGACGACCGGGGTCATCGCCAACCCCGTGCTGAGAACCTTCGGTTTCCCCACCGACGAGCGAGGGCGCATCGTCGTGGACGAGACGCTGCGGGTCCCTGGTCATCCGGGAGCGTGGGCCGCGGGCGACGGGGCCAGGGTCCCCGACCTCACCACCGGGCGGCCGGCTCCCCCGACCGCGCAGCACGCGTTGCGCGAAGCACGCCGTCTCGCAAGGAACCTGGTGGCGGGCCTCTCTGGTACGCCGATGAAACCGCTCAAGTACCGGAACAAAGGAGGCCTCGTGTCGCTCGGCCGGTACAAGGGCGTCGCGCGGATCCTCGGGGTGAGGGTGAAGGGTTTCCCCGCCTGGTTCCTGCACCGGACCTATCACGTCTTCATGCTTCCCGGCATCAATCGCAAGTTCAGGGTGTTGGCCGACTGGACCGTCGCGCTCTTCTTCCGGCGCGACATCGTGCAGCTCGGTTCGCTGCAGCATCCGCGCGCGCCGTTCGAGGCCGCCGCCCGCCCGCGCGCGAAGTGAGCCGGAGCCCTAACCGGCGGAGTTAGCGCTCCCAGATCCTGCTCAAGGGCGGTTCGCCATCGAGGAACGCGTACGTGAGCCGAACCTCGGCCCCCTCGGGGACAAGCCCGATCGCGTCGAGCGCTTCGGCGTAGATGCCGAGCTGGTCGGGGCCATCGACCTCGAAGCGCTGTCCGGACTTCCAGTCGACGATCTCGAGGCCGCCGTCGCCGGCCTCGAACACGGCGTCGATCCGGCCCCTGATGATGGTCCCGTCGCGCCGCAAGGCGAACGGGAGCTCGACCATGGGCTGACCGGACGGGAGCCGTGCCAGGACGCGGTCGCCGTAACCGAGAGAATCCCAGTGCGACAACTTAGCCTCGAGCGCGGCGCGCTCTTCAGGCTCGGCGGGCTCGTCGAGCTCGGTCTCGTCCGGGAACGTCGTGAAGAAAGCCCCGGGATCTTCGCCCTCGGCGGACTCGAAGCTCCGCTCCTCGATCAGCCTGTGGATCTCGGTGCCGAGGTAACGCTGGTCGGTGGGCTTCTCGAGCCGGGTGCGTGTCAGGTCTTCGATCGACATACGGCCGGCCGCGACCCTGACGAAGTCGGTGGCCGAGACGATGTCCGGGCGGACGACTTCGGATCCCTCGGCGCCACCGGCGGCGGCGAGCATCTCGACCTGGGAACGGAACCGTGCGACCAGGTCTTGGGCCTCGAGCGCCTCCGCGGGGTCGAGGCGGCCGAGCAGATCCTCCGGCGACACCGTCCCGGAGACCAGAGCGTCCGCCGCCGCACCCCACCCTTCGGGGAAGAGGTCGTCCCCGTCTCCCAGGCGCGGCTGGGGCGGCCACATCCGCTCGGCTTCGAGAGCCTCGAAGAGCGGGTTCTCTCCCGGCTCTTCGGCTTCGACGACGAGGTCGACGAGCCCCTCGTCGGTCATCGCGCGCATCTCGTCCCAGAAGAGCGAGCTCCCGCGTGAGAACGGATCACGCCCGTACCACCACGCCGCGCTGACCGCGAGGTATTGCTTCGCGCGGGTCAGCGCAACGTAGAAGAGGCGACGCTCGTCTTCCCGGGCCCGTTCCTTGACCTCGCGTTCGAAGTCCCTCAGCTTGCCGGTCCACTGCGGCAGGTGGAGCGCGTCCTCGCGTACCTCGTAGGGCAGCTCGCGGTAGCTGGTGAGCGGGTTCGATGCCCGGTCGTTCGGGAAGATCGAGTACACCTTGAGGCCCTTGTTGTTGGTGCGCGAGGCGACCGACGGGACGAACACGCACTCGAACTCGAGACCCTTCGCCCCATGAACGGTCATGAGCTTCAGGGAGTCACTATCGGCCGGCTGGGCGGCCTCGAGGGTTTCCTCGGCGTCGTCGGCCGCCTCGAGATAGGCGATGAAGCTGCGAAGGGTCGCCTCTCCCTCGACCGGAGAGAACTGCGCCACGTAATCGAGGAAGTTGGCCACGTTCTGGCGCGCGGCAGCCGCGGCGCGCGTCGGAGAGGCCGCGAGCGCATCGGCTATGCCGGTGACCGCGATGATCTCCTGGACGAGCTCCAGGAGCGTGGCGTTCACTTTCTTACGCAAGGTCCCAAGCCGGTCGGCGAAGTCCCCGAGCCTTCGGCGAGCCTCGTCCCCGAGGCCATCGACCTCGCCCAGATGATCGAGGCACTCGACCAGAGCGAAGCCGACGTCGCCGGGTTCCATGTCGTAGGCGAGGCCCTCGTCGCCGCCGGCCAGCCTCAGCTTGAGGCCCTGGTTACGGTTGGCCGCCCAGCGGGCGCAAAGGGCGAGGTCCCTGTAGTGGATCCGCCACCGGGGGCCGAGGAGGACGCGCGCCAGCCACCGGTTCGCCGACGGCTTGGTCTCGAGGCACCTGATCCACGCGACGATCTCAATCACCTCGGGCGTCTTCAACAGCCCACCCAGGCCCACGACCTCGACCGGGACGTCCTTGTCCTCGAGCGCCTTGA
>JBKJZQ010000156.1:0-5193 GCA_046715095.1 Actinomycetota bacterium
CCGACGACTACCTCACCAAGCCCTTCTCCTACGTGGTTCTGCTTGCGCGTCTCCGCGCTCTGCTCCGCCGGGGAGTTCGCGAGCGTCCGGCCGTGTTGGAGTCCGGCAGCCTCAGGCTCGATCCAGCCACCAGGCGATGCTGGCGCTCCGAGACGGAGGTCAAGCTGACCGCTCGGGAAGTGTCTTTACTCGAGTTCCTCCTGCGCCATGAGAACGAGGTCGTGTCCAAGAGAGAGATCCTCGACCACGTGTGGGACTACGAGTTCGAAGGCAGCCCCAACATCGTTGAGGTGTACGTCAAGCATCTACGGAGCAAGATCGACCGCCCTTTCGGACTGGAGACCATCCACACCGTTCGAGGTTCCGGCTACCGGCTGGCAAGCGATGGCGACTAAGCAGCCCTCACCCGGGCGACCGTGGAGCCGTCTCGGCACGGTGAGGATGCGGACCACCACAGCCGCCGTCCTCGTCGTTGGATTGGCTCTGTTGATCGGAGCCACCGCGCTCGTGATGACACTCAGAAGCTCGCTGGAGCGCGACGTTGAGAAGGCGGCGCAGTTGCGCGCAGAAGACGTCGCCACCGCGCTCGAAGGAGGCACGGACCCGAGCGGAGTCGCATTGGGCGACGGCGACGAGACTTTCGTTCAAATCATCGACGAGCGCGGTGAAGTCGTCGCCTCCAGTGTGATGGTCAGAGGGCTGGGCCCGGTGGCTGATCTGCGGCCGGGCGACGGTCGCACGCTTTCGGGACTTCCCGGCGAAGACGATCCCTTCATAGTTGTCGCCAGAGGGGCAACGGGACAGAGTGAAGGGTTCACGGTTCTCGTCGGTCGTAGCCTGGAGCCGGTCGAGGACAGCAGTGCGATCGTTGCGAAGATCCTCCTCTTCGGCGTCCCGTTGCTCCTTCTCGTGGTGGCGCTCACCACCTGGGGCGTGGTTGGGCGAGCTCTGCGATTCGTGGAGTCGATACGCACTCAGGTCGCCGAGATCTCGACCTCCCAGTTGCATCGCCGAGTACCGAATCCCCCCGGGGACGACGAGATCGCCCGGCTCGCCCGCACGATGAACGCCATGCTCGCCCGGCTAGAAGACGAACAGCAACGCCAGCGTCGTTTCGTGTCCGATGCCTCCCACGAGTTGCGAAGTCCCGTAGCCACCATCCGCAACCTTACTGAGGTGGCGATCGCTCACCCCGGTCGTGCCGATCTCGAAGAGTTCTCCACCGCAGTGCTGGCAGAAGACATCCGTATCGAGAAACTGGTCGACGATCTGCTGATCCTCGCCCGGAGCGATGAGGGTCGCACCTCTCCAACTCGTCGCCCCGTCGATCTCGACGACGTGGTCCTCGAAGAGGCGAAGCGACTACGGGGGAGCACACGACTGGATATCGAAACGGGCGCCGTTTCGGGTGGGCGAACGATGGGTGACGTTTCGCAACTGCGGCGCGTCGTTCGCAACCTCGCGGACAACGCGGTGCAGCACGCAAACTCAGCGATCACCTTCAGCCTGAGCGAGGAGAAAGACTGGATCGTGATACGTGTCGAAGACGACGGGCCCGGGATCGCAGCAGAGGACCGAGAGGCGATCTTCCACCGCTTCGCTCGGTTGGACAACGCCCGTGATCGCGACCACGGCGGAGCCGGTCTGGGCCTCGCCATCGTCTACGAGAGCATCAAGGCTCACGGAGGAACGATCGAAGTCGGCGATGCCCTGTCCGGGGGGGCCCGCTTCGAGATCCGCCTTCCTCGCGCGGAGTAAGCCTCGGGCACAACTTCTTCAGGGTTTCAGGGTCCCTTCAGCTGGCCACGCGTAGCCTGAGATCTACGGTAGAGGGCGACAGCGAGTCGGCCGATAACGACGACTCCAGCGAGTAGACATCGGACGGTGTTACCGCGACCCTGCCCCACAACGGCAGGGTCGCTTCGCGTCAGACATGTTGTTCTCGCGTTCCTTCGAGAGGAACGCTGTTGACCTTATGATCGCCCGATGAAAGGACCTACTTTGATCGGTGAGCGCGTGCGGCTCGAGCCGATATCCCTCGACTCGGTCGAAGCGCTCGTCGCCGCGGCAGCGGAGAACGGCGCCACGTTCGCCTACGCCCTCGCTCCTCCGGAGGTCGAGGGGATGACGAGGTACGTCGAAGCCGCATTGCAAGAACAGGCCGAGGGCCTCTCGGTTCCCTTGGTCATCGTCGATCCGTCGCGCGGGAAAGTCATCGGCAGCACGCGCTACATGGACATCGTCTACTGGGATCGGCCGGGCGTTCCCAGCGCGGTAGAGATCGGAAGCACGTGGTTGGCCGCATCGGCGCAACGGACCGGCATCAACACCGAGATGAAGCTCCTGATGCTCGCCCACGCGTTCGAAACCTGGGAGGTCCACCGGGTGACCCTCAAGACGGACGCCCGCAACGAACGATCGAGGACGGCGATGGAACGGGTCGGCTGCCGTTTCGAAGGTGTCCGGCGAGCCCACATGCCGGCGCTCGACGGCGGGATCCGCGACACTGCCTACTACTCGATCCTCGCGTCCGAGTGGCCGGCGGTGAAGGAGCATCTCGGCGCCTTGATCGACGCTTACCCGCCGCGAGCTCCACGTTAGGGACAGGGTACGAAGAGGATGTCTCCGAAGAGGTTGGAAGCGCCGAGCGTCGTTAGGGTGGAAGAGAACTCCGGATTTTCCAGGATTACGTAGACGCGTCCCATACAGGGGGGTCCATATATGACCGATACCTCATACAAGCCATGGGAAAACGCGAGCGGTACACCGAGCACAAAACCGGGGGCACGAAGATGCACCTGGTTGTTCTTGCCCTCGCCGCTTGCCTCCTTCCGATCAGCATCGGGCTCGCCGCCATCCGACATGAGGACGCTAAGAGCACACTCGAGCACTCCCTCAGGCGCGAAGCAGACCGCGACGCGGACCTGATCTCGGCCTATTTCGAGCGAGCAAGTTCGGTCGTTCTTCTGCTGGCCAACAACCCAAGTTTCCGCGAGTTCTATGAAGCTCCTGGATCGCTCGAGCACAAGATCCGGCAACAAGGGCCGCAGATCCATACTGCCAACGAGGCCCTCGCCTACGTCGAGACCCTGTATCCGAACTCCATCGGCGAGGCATGCCTCATCGATGTCTCCGGGCAAGAGATCGCCCGCGTCGTCCGTGGCGAGATCGCTCGGCCAGATGACCTGTCGCCAGACGAAGATAGCAACCCGTTCTTCGATCCAACGATGTCCACACCACCCGGCGGCGTTCACCAGGCGCTCCCATATGTCTCTCCCGACACGGGCGAATGGGTCATCGCCAACGCCACGAAGTTGCCCACAACTGATGGACCCTCGCCCGGCCTGGTCCACTTCGAGGTCACGATCGAATCGTTCCGGCTCGCATTCTCCGGGGGCGATGATCTGATCCAGGTGGTCGACCGCGCCACCGGCGCCATCATCATCGACAGCGAGCACCCGCAACGGATGGATGCTCCTCTCGGTCCCAACAACCCCGGTCGTGGAAACCCGTATGCCGACGGCGGTTTCGACGATCTGGTGGCACCGGGAGAGAGCGAGGGCGTGGGCGAGATCGATGGGCGACCAGTAGCCTTCCGCCAAGTGTCGCGACTGCCGGGCAACGCGAACGACTGGGTCGCGGTGGCGGCCTCGCAGGAACCCTTCGGAGCACTCGGTGGGGTCGGCGCGGCATCGGTAGCCTTCATCGTCTTCTCCATCATGTTGCTCCTGGTAGCTGCTTTCAACGTTCTCGTTTCGCAGCGGAACCTCATAGCGGCCACTACCGACAGCCTTACCGGGCTGGCCAACCGGAGACTCTTGATGTCCGATCTTTCCGAGGCCGCGAGCAAGGATGATCAGACCGTCCTGATCTTCTCCGATCTGGATGGGTTCAAGAATTACAACGATTCATTCGGTCACCCCGCCGGCGACTCTCTGTTGTCCAGGTTGGCCGGTCGCCTCGGTGCCGCGGTAGGGAAACAGGGCCGCGCCTATCGTGTGGGAGGCGACGAGTTCTGTGTGCTCGCTTCGGTCCGTGACTCCGAAGAGTGCGGCCTCATCGTGTCGCGGGTCACCGAGGCAATGAGTGAAGACGGCCAAGGCTTCTCGATCGGCTGCTCGGCCGGATGGGTCCTGGTCCCCATGGAGACGTCCGATCCTGAGGAGGCATTGCGACTCGCCGACCAGAGGATGTACGTCGAGAAACAGTCGGGGAGAACATCAGCTGAAAGCCAAACGCGAGACGTGCTCCTCAGTGTCCTTTGCGAACGCAGCCAAGGACTCGGGGAGCACATAGCAAGCGTCTCGGAGCTTGCGGAACGAGTGAGCCGTGCCATGGGTCTCGAGGATGAGAAACTCGAACACGTACGCCGCGCGGCGGACCTTCACGATGTCGGCAAGATCGCCATCCCGGACTCGATCCTTTTCAAGCCTGGACCTCTAGACGACTCCGAATGGGAGTACATGCACCGCCACACCATCATCGGCGAACGGATCCTGCTGTCGGCCCCATCACTCGAGCCCGTTGCCAAGCTCGTAAGGTCGAGTCACGAGCGCGTTGATGGGACTGGGTATCCCGACAACCTCTCGGGTGAAGACATCCCTCTGGGAGCTCGCATCATCGCCGTGTGCGACGCCTTCGATGCGATGGTCGGCGATCGCCCCTACCGGGAACCCATGTCACCCGAACAGGCCATGGAAGAACTCAAGCGCTGCGCAGGCAGCCAGTTCGACCGCTCAGTGGTCGACGTGTTCGAGAAGGTCATCGCGACCGTCCCAACGGTCGCTCTCGGCCGGCGGAACCGCCTCTCCAAGAATGGAGCGAGAGATGGCGCAGTCGTCGGCGGTGGCGAATACTCGGTCCCCGCTCCCTAACCCGTTGAAGCGGTCGTTCGGGATCTGCGCCACGATCACCTGACCATCGTCCAGCTTGAGCAGCACCTTCGAGAGCCACCCGAGGTTGCTGACGCGCCAGCACCGCTCGCATGCGACGGAATTTACGCGACGTGCCGCTAGGATCGTGGGCATGCAGAAACCGAGCCTGACCGGGGCGATCGGGCGCGGCCTCGGGCGGCGCTGTCCCGTGTGTGGCCACAGAGGAATCTTCCGTAGCTGGGGGGAGCTGACCGACGCCTGTCCGAACTGCGCCTACGGCTTCGTGCGCGAGGAGGGCTATTGGGTCGGGGCTCTCATC
>JBKJZQ010000157.1:0-11594 GCA_046715095.1 Actinomycetota bacterium
GAGGCGCAGCCCGGTGAGTGGAGGATCAAGTGGGAGACGATCTCAGCGGTCGATGGGCACAGCACGACCAGCACGTTCAAGTTCTCCGTGACCGGTGAAGCCGATTGCACGGCCGAGGAACCCACCCCCGATCCCACCGAGACGGATGCCGGGGAAGACGTCGACTCGGCGGCAGGGGATGACTCGACCCTCGCGTCCGGCGAAGGGTCCTCCTTCCCCGTGGTCCCCGTCGTCCTGGGCGGGGCCGGTCTGGTCGCCCTGGCCCTGATCGGGCGCACTCTCGGGAGCCGATGAGCTTCGGACCGCCGGTACTAGGTCACGGGGTTGGGGAGGTCTACGAGAGCCCGATCCCGCTGTGGCTCTACCTCCTCGGTGCCGCCGCGACCGTCGCGCTTTCGTTCATCCTGAGGGCGTTGTCGCGCCGCGAGCCCCGGGCGCTCGTCGAGAAGCGCGTCGCAGGCCCCCGCGGGGCGGCGATCCTTCGCACGACGTTCAAGTTCGGCGGCATCTTCTTCTTCGCGTTGATGCTGGTCGCAGGGATCGTCGTGAGGAGCGAGGGATTCACGACCGCCACTTTGCTGTTCTGGCTCGGCCTGGTGGTCGGGATGGTGTTCCTGTCGTCGTTGCTCGACGGGATCTGGGGGGCGGCGGATCCGTGGGCCAACCTCGAGGACCTGTACCGGATCGAGGGGGTCGAAACGGCCCGGCGCACTCCGCCGTGGTGGCTCGGGCCCGTCCTTCTGTACGCGCTGTTCTGGCTCGAGCTCATCTCGGGCGCCGGCTTCGAGGACTTCTGGATAGTGACCGCCGCCGTCGTCTACTCGATCTACGCGTTTTCGCTCCGGGCCGCGTTCCACGAGGACTGGGCGACGGCCGATCCGTTCTCGATCCTGTTCGGGTTCGCCGGACGTATCGCTCCGCTCCGTCTCGGCGGCGACGGCATCTACGCGCGAAGTCCTCTGGTCGGTATCGACGATCACGAACCGATGGATCGGGCGTTGTTCGCGTCGGTTTTCCTGATCCTCGCCTCGACGACGCTCGACAACATTCGAGAGACGGTCGCGTGGACGGATTTCAGATTCTCGACCGGACTCGACGCGCTCCCACCTCGCCTACTTGACTCCGTGGCGTTCGTCGTCTTCGGGATCATGTTCCTGGCCCCCTTCCTCCTCGCGATCTCGACGGCCCGCAGGTGGAGGAAGGACGAATCGGTGGTTGGGATCGGGCGCCGGTTCGGGTGGTCCCTCGTTCCCATCGGGGTCGCGTACATCCTGTCGCACAACGTTCCTTTGTTGATCACCGGCGTCCCGAGGCTCGTGGCGCTCCTGTCCGACCCGTTCGAGCTCGGATGGAACCTCCTCGGCACCGCCGGTGCGTTCGGCAACTTCGCACCTTCTCCGAAACTCGTGTGGTTCCTCGAGGTCGCGTTGATCGTCGGGGGCCATATCCTTGGGGTCCTGTCGGCCCACCGGACCGCCGTAAGGTTGGCGCCCTCTCATGGGGCCGCGGTCAGGAGTCAGTACGCGCTGACGGGACTCATGACCCTGTATACGGTCGCCACGCTGGCCCTCCTGGCTCAACCGCTTGTTAGTTCCTAGACCGAAGAACTTGTTCCTAGCCGATGAAGCGATTCGCCTCGGCGTAATCGCAGACCAGAAAGGTGATCCGAAGTGCCGCTAGCTCACATCCTGTCCTCCGGAGGTGGTCCCGACCTGGAGCTCCTCATCGCCGCTTTCGGCGCCGGGGTCCTCGGGGTCGTCTTCTTCCTGCAGAAGGCTGTGAAGCCGCAGGTGAGCGTCATCCTTCTTCTGGTCGCGGTCGCCCTCGGGATCACCGCGTTCTCACTCGGCGGCTCGGACTCGGGTGCCACCCCGGCCCCCGACGTCACCCTCGTCTTCGTCACGCCCGAGGACGGCGATACAGTCGCCGCCGGGGTCGACATCGAGCTGACCGTCGACGTGCAGGGAGGCGAGCTCGTGACCGATTCGAACTCCACGGTCGAAGGGGGCGGACATCTTCACATCTACGTGGACGGGGTCAACGTGTCGATGCCCTCGGACGAGACCAGCGAGATCGAACTCGAGCGCGGGGTACACGTGGTCGCCGCGGAGTTCGTGTCGCCCGATCACCACCAATTCTCTCCGAGGATCGTCGAAGAGATCGATGTGACTGCGGAGTGATCGCCCGCCCGCTCGCTACCCCTCGCCTCGCGCTCGTTCCGGTGACCGCGGCGCACGGGGACGCCGTCTGGCGCGCGACCGAGGCCTCTCTCAGCGAACTCAAGCCGTGGATGGCGTGGGCGGAAGACGCGTCTCCCGCTGCCCAGGCGGACTTCGCCGCCGGGGCGGAACGAGAGTGGCAGACCTCCGAGGGATGGCCTTTCGCGGTGACCTACGAGGATGAGGTCTGCGGGCTCATCGGGATCGACGATCCGGATCGACTCTACTCCCGCGCCGAGATCGGCTACTGGATCAGGAGCGATCTGACCGGGCGCGGGCTGGTAACCGAAGGCGCATCGGCGGTGATCGGGTTCGCGTTCGACGAACTCGGGTTCCACCGTCTCGAACTCCACGCCGCAACCGGCAACCACGCGAGCCGCCGGGTCGCCGAGAAGCTTGGCTTCCGGGAGGAAGGGCTCTTGAGGGACGGATCGAGAGGTTCGGGAGGCTTCCACGACGCGATCGTCTACGGTTTGCTGGCCACCGACCCCAGGCCCCGGTTCCACCTCCCAGGACCGGACTGAAGGATGATGCCCGCACGATGAACAGACGCATCCGGCTGATGATGGGAGGGATCGCGGCGCTGGGCGTGGTGACCGCGCACGGCCTTGCCTACTTTTTTGCCGAACCCGACCCCCACCAGCGTCTTGGCCTCCTCCAACACACCGGCCACCGCTGGTGGACCGCGGTGATGGCGGTGGGCATAGGCCTCGGCGTCACCTGTTTCGGTGCACTGATCGACCGCTGGTGCAGGTCGGATCCGGGTGCCTCGTTCGACCGCAACCGGATGGCGCGGTGGCTGATCGCGTTCCAGGCGGGGGCCTTCCTCGGATTGGAGTCATTCGAACGCCTCTTGTCCGGCGGGGATATCTGGAGCGTCGCGACCGAGACCCCGGTCGTCATCGGGCTCGTCCTGCAGATCGTCCTCGCCCTGCTCGAGGTGTGGCTCCTCTCGTTGGTGGCGGCCGGGGTCCGCTATCTCGTCACGCGTGCCCGCCACTCGAAGCCGTGCCCGCGGGCCGTCTCGCTCCCCTTCCTGCAGGGGCTGCCGGTACCCCGCCCACTCGTGGCCGAAGGCGGCCTGAGCCTGAGGGGACCTCCGAACTCCTGAGGTAGTTCCATTCCCAACTACTTCGATGGAGGTATCAACGATGCGAAAGGCATTGACCGCGCTCGGCGCGGGGCTGCTCATATACATGATCGCCGCCCCCGCCTTCGCGCACGTGACGATCCAGCCGAGCGAGGCTCCCGTGGGGGCGTTCTTCAAGTTCGCGATCCGCGTCCCCAATGAGAGCGACGTACCGAACTCCAAGGTCGTCGTCACCTTCCCGGAGAACCTGATCTTCGTCAGCTTCCAGCCCAAGGAGGGGTGGACCCGGAAGGTGACGATGAAGACCCTCGACGAGCCGATCGAGGCCTCCGGGGCGACGATCGACGAAGTCGTCGACACGGTTACCTGGAGCGGCGGCGCGATCAACCCCGGCGAGTTCGACGAGTTCTATTTCAGCGCCAAGGTTCCGGACGAGCCGGGCGAGCTCGAGTTCTCGGCCGAAGAGACCTACGACGACGGCGAGGTCGTGACGTGGTCGGGGCCCGAGGATTCCGACAATCCTTCACCCCGGGCCACGGTCGTCACCCTTCCGGAGGGCGGGCAACTGTCGATCCTCGCCGAGGTCACCGGTGAGGTCGCCGACCTCGAGTCCGGGCTGGCCGAGACGAACCAGCACATGGGCGAGATGATGGCCGGCGTGGATGACGCTCCGGAGGAGTCGAACACCGGAGTGATGCTGGGAGCGGTCGGCATCGGGCTCGGGGCGATCGCGTTGATCGTCGCGCTGATGAAGGGCCGCGGTTAGACGACCTCCTGAGCGGGTCGGGAATCCAGCCGCAGCTCCTGCGTTCTTCCCATTGGACGACCACACGGAAAACACCTTTGAGGTGCCTAGAGCGCGGCCCGCCGCGGGGTAGGCGACTCAAAGTGTCTTTGCGAGCGAAGGAGAGTTGATGGGCGCTGATATCGATCCCGGAACGATCATCGGGCACGTACATCTGAAGGTCGCCGACATCGAACGGGCCGAGCGCTTCTACGCGGACGCGTTCGGTTTCGAGGTGATGACCCGTTACGGAACCGATGCCTCGTTCCTGTCGGCGGGCGGCTACCACCATCACATCGGCCTCAACACCTGGCACAGCAAGGGTGGGCCGCAGCCCGCACCGAACGCCACCGGCCTCTTCCACTTCGCGATCCTCTATCCGAGCCGCAAGGCTCTGGCAGGCGCGCTCAAACGTCTCATCGACCGGGGGGTCCAGATCGACGGTGCCGCCGACCACGGGGTCAGCGAAGCGATCTACCTACAGGATCCGGATGGGAACGGGATCGAGATCTACCGTGACCGTCCGCGCGAGGAATGGCCGCTGGATCCGGATGGCTCGATCGCGATGTCCACCGATCCGCTCGACCTGAGAGAGCTCCTCGCCGAAGCGGGCTGAACTCAAGTCCAGAGCGCGGTCAGGACGGGACCTCTGTGTGCTTTTCTTCCCACGCACCGATGGCGGCGAGGAGGTTCCCCCTGACATCCTGCGAGCAGAACGCTGCGTGCGCCGCCCGGCGCTGAAGCTCCGCGACATCGGCGACCTCCAGCGCCGCAAGCCTCGATGCGTTCTCGAGTTCGTCGGTCAAGGTCGTCGAGAAGAAGGGCGGGTCGTCCGAGTTCACGGTCACGTTCATCCCACGCTTCCACATCTCGGGGAAGGGGTGCTCTTCGAGCGAAGGGAAGACGCCCAGGACGACGTTGGAGGTGGGACAGACCTCGACCGGAACGAAATCCCTCACTAACCTTGCGACGAGCTCGTCGTCCGGCATCGAGCCCACCCCGTGTCCGATCCGCTGAGCCCCCAGATCGTCGAGGGCGGCGCGCACGATCTCGGGTCCCTTGGTCTCGCCGGCATGGATCGTGAGCCCCAACCCCATCTCCTGGGCCGCACCCGAGAGCATCCGGAACTCGCGCTCCGGCGTCGAGCCCTCGATCCCGGTGAGCCCCAGCGCGCAGATGTCCGCGTCGGCAGCTTCGACCAGGGCGACCGTGTCGGTGCCGTGCTGCGGTCCCATGTCTCGAACCGCATCGACGATCAGGCGTATGTGCGTATCGGCTTCGGCGAAGCCATCGTTTACCGCGCGCCACATCGCTTTGGGCTCCATCCCGTTCCGCACGTGGGTGAGAGCGGTGAAGGTCACCTCGGTGTAGAGGACGTTCTGGGCCTGCTGGGCCTTGGCGAAGGCTGCGGCGATCGCGCCGAGATCGTCCGGCGTCCGGATCAGGGCGGAGACCCCGAGATAGCAGTCGATGAATTGCTGGAACGAATCGAACCTCGTGGGGTAGCCCGCGCCCCCGAACGGCAGAGACGAGGGATCGAGGGAATGGTTGGCGGCCAGCGTGCGGGCAGTGTCGGCGCCGACCGTCCCCTCGAGATGGACGTGAAGTTCGATCTTCGGCAGGGCTTCGAGGGCGGCTCTTGAGATTGGCATGAAGGGCATCATCTCAAAGCCCCTCCGGAAGAGGAAGGCGCCAGGATCTCGACGGGCCCCGGATCCTGCCGGCCAGTTGGCGATGGCTGCCAGGGTCCGGCAGACTGGGAGGGTGAAGCCCTCGCCGAGGAGCCGTCCCCCACGTGTCGCCGGCGTTGTCCTGCGGGAGATGATGGACCTCGTCGAGCGTGCCAGGGTGGGGACTTCCGGGATCGCGTCCCTCGCGGCGAAGGATGCTTCGGTCGATGCGTCTTTGCTCGACGGGTTCCTCGACGCGGTGCTCTCCTCTGCCCGGCGGGGCGGCGATCTGGGGCGTGAGGATCTCGATGCCTGCCACGCGACGGGAGAGGATGCAGCCGACCGAGGGATCTCGCTGTCTGCGCTCCTGGACCTGCACCTGAGTGCCGTCTGGAGACTCTGGCGGGACATCACTGGGGGTGCGCGTGGTGCGAGCGCCGGGGCGCTCGCGGCGGTCGCCGACGTTATGTTCCGCGCCGTCGCTGACGCCGTGGCGGCGATATCGGAGGGCTACGAGGAAGCTCAGCGACGTGCCATCCGCCGCGAGGAGGCGCTGCGCCGTGAGTTCATCGACGATCTCCTCATGGGGCTGGCGGCCCCCGACGCGCTCGAGGAGCAGGCCGCGCGTTTCGGGTTCAACCTTGCCGGTGCGCACCTCGTTGTGGTGGCTCGCATGCACCGTCCTCTCGCGGACGTCGGTCCCGTGCACGCGCGCGTTGAGACGCACGTCCTTGCGAGCTTCGGAGGCCGTGATGTGGTGGTCGCGACGAAGGAAGGGTTGCTGGTCTGCGTCTTTCCCGCCTCGGCGGAGGACCCGGCGCGCGAGCTGCCGCGCATCCTGACGGATGCCGGCGAAGGTCCCTGGCGGATCGGCCTCGGGCGCCCGTACGCAGGCCCGGGCGGCGTCATCCGCTCCTACGATGAGGCGCGCGAAGCGCTCGATCTCGCCGCTCGCCTTGGGTTTGATCGCCCGGTCGTTCGGTTCGAAGCGCTGCTCCCGTACCGGCTGTTCGCGAAGGATCGCTCCGCGGTTTCCGAGGTGGTGGAGGCGGTCCTGGGTCCGCTGCGTGGGGCGAGGGGCGGGGAAGAGCCGCTGGTCGAAACGCTCGAGGCGTTCCTCGTCGAGTCGGGGAACGTCTTGGCGACGGCACGGCGGCTTCACCTGAGCCCGCGCGCTATCACCTACCGCCTCGCGCGCATCGCGAAGCTCACCGGCTACTCACCGCTCGATCCGGAGCAGCGTTTCATCCTCGAGCTCGCGGTGCGCGGGCGGCGCCTCGTTCGCCCCCCGCAGTAGCGGGATTCCCGCCTGTTTCGGGGTCTGCGACGTGCGCCTGCCCGTGGCCGATCCCTGCGCCTCACCCTGCCTCTAATCGTCCCGCGAGGGTTTTGGGGTGCTTGCCGAGAGTCGGCAAGCATCGCCGCTCGGACTCGTCCGACGTATGCTCTTGTTTGCCGGGACTAAGAGCGATGAGGATAGACGCATGGATAAAACGAAGGGAACCCTCGGGCCGGCGGCCTCGGGGCAGCGGCGGGAGAGGCAAACCGGGAACGAGGCAGGGCATCTGCCAGATGGTTCGGCGACATCAGTCGAAGACGCCCGCCGCTGCCGCGCTGTCGTGGTCACGTGCATCGATTACCGCTTCGTCGAGCCGCTGCACCGCTTCCTCGAAGTGGAAGGGCTTGCCGGGGCGGCGGACGTGATCGCGTGGCCGGGCGGTGCGGTCGCGATGTCCACCAACGACGCGGCGGTGCTTGAGGGGGCGCTTGCGCAGGCGTGCGCGCTCCACGACCCCCGGGAGGTGATTCTCATCGCGCATCACGATTGCGGGAGGATCGGCGGGTCGGGGAGGTTCCCCGGGCGGGAAGCCGAGATAGCGACGCTGGAGACCGCGCTTGCGATCGCTTCCGAGAACGTCGCCGAGCGTTTCCCTGCGCTGCGCATCCGCCTGGTCCGGTTCGATGAGCGCGGTGCGGTGCCTGTGGGTATCTCGCGCGCATGGCGCGCCGCACGTGACCTCGCCGGATCGAAACCGAAGGGATAGCCCATGTTGGTCGAATGGTGGGCATGGGCGGCGTTCCTCGTCTTCATCGTGGCGATGCTGCTGTTGGACCTCCTGGTGCTGCACCGCAAGGCCCACGAGGTTTCGATGAAGGAAGCCGCGACGTGGAGCGGGATCTGGATCGCCATGGGTCTCGGCTTCGGCGTGATCGTCTGGGCGTGGGGTGGAAGCACTGCGGCCGGCGAGTATCTCGCCGGATACCTCATCGAGAAGAGCCTCTCGGTGGACAACATCTTCGTCTTCGCGCTGCTTTTTTCCTATTTCGCGGTGCCGGTGCAGTATCAGCACCGCGTGCTGTTCCTCGGGATCCTCGGGGCGCTGGTGTTCCGCGCGATCTTCATCGCCGGAGGCGCGGCACTGCTGGAGAACTTCCACTGGATGATCTACGTCTTCGGCGGGTTCCTGGTCGTCACCGGTATCAAGATGGCCCGCCACCGCGACCTGGGGATCCACCCGGAGCACAATCCCGTCCTGCGGCTCATGCGTCGTGCCGTGCCGATGACGCCGGACTACCGCGGCCAGCGATTCTTCGTGCGCGAGGGGGGGCGCAGGCTAGCCACGCCGATGCTAGCGGTGCTCGTCGTGATCGAGACGACCGACGTCATCTTCGCGGTCGACTCGATCCCAGCGATCTTCGCGATCACCCGCGACACGTTCCTCGTGTTCACCTCGAACGCCTTCGCCATCCTCGGGCTTCGCGCCCTCTACTTCCTGCTCGCCGGGATGATGGGACGCTTCCGCTACCTCAAGGTCGGGCTTGCCGCGATCCTGGTCTTCGTCGGCGCCAAGATGCTCGCTAGCGAGTTCTACAAGGTCCCGATCTGGGCATCGCTCTCGGTTATCGTGCTCACCCTCGCCGTCGCGATCGCCGCGTCGCTCCTCGCCAAGCCGGTCGTGCCGTCAGAGGACGAGATCGAGAGCACCTCGACCCCGAGGCGGAGCTGAGAGGAACTCAGCCCCGAGATGATGCCAGCGCGGGCGTCGCATCTCTCGCGATACCGGAGACGATATCAAGATGATACCGGAAGTGATATCATCTTGCCATGAGCAGCTGGGCCGGCAACCTCATCCGACGGGCACGCAGAGAGGGCGGCCTGTCTCAGCGCGAGCTGGCTCGACGCGCCGCCACCTCCCAGCCGGCGATCGCGGCATACGAGTCGGGCCGGCGGTCACCGACGTTCGAGACGCTCACACGCATCATCCGGGCGGCGGGCTTCGATATGCGGGTCCGCCTGGAGCCCTACGACGACCACGACGAGTGGCTGGAACGATTCGAGGCGGAACTCCCGGTTCGCAGCGTGGAAGAGAGGCGTCGGCGAGACACGGAACTGGCGGCAGCGGCTCGTCGGCGTAGTGCATGACGCCGGAGTCGGGGCCGCACCTCTCGGGTTCGAGCACATCCTCCAAGCGCTCAATCGCCGGAAGGTGCGCTATGTCGTCATCGGTGGGGTGGCGGCGATCCTTCAAGGGGCCCCGCTCGTCAGGACGCTCGACCTCGACGTGACACCTGCCGGCGACTCCGAGAACAAACGTCGACTGGCGCGCGCCCTCGACGACGTTGGAGCCAGATTGCGTGCATCTGGTTTGGCGGAACCCTTAGCGGTCGCTTTGGACGAACGAACGTTCACCGGGATGATCACGATGACATTCGTGACGAGATTCGGTCCCTTCGACCTATGTTTCGCTCCGGATGGGACAACGGGATACGAGGATCTGGCCCGCGACGCACGCTCCGTCGAGGTTGACGGGATGCGGATCCCCGTGGCTTCGATCGCAGACATCGTGCGCTCCAAGAAGTCGGCCGGGCGCGAGAAGGATGCTGCTCATCTGGAGATCCTGACGGATCTTCTCGAGGAAGAGGACTAAAGGACTCCTCTACGTGAGACTTCTTATAGACGGCGCTGGGGTCGTCTCGGTACCTAAGCGTTCCAATTTGCGCAGTTGATCCGTCAGATCGGCACGATCCCACCTGAGTTCTCATAATCTAGCTCCCGACCCCGGGTCCTGCTTGAGACTTGTAGGTCGCGTCCATAACCCCCAAGCTGAAGCAAGACCGCGGAGCGGGTATCTAGGCTGCGACCACCCCCCATCGATCCGGCCACCGGCGACTGAACCGGCGCGCTTGCAGCGCGAGCAGGTTGTCTGCGCCGCGGCGGGTCCAGCGCATCCCTCGTCTCTTCATGCGTCGTCCGACCATGATGTCTTGATGCTTTTCGACCACTCCGGTGCCGACGATGTGCATGCGCCCGCGCCGCAGATCACGCGGCAGGCGGTTGCAACCGAACAGATGTGGAGCCGCGCCCTCGAGGTAGCGCGCTAGCTCGAGGGCCTTGTCATCGTCGATACCGAGGTCGCCCCGGCGCACCTTGGCGACGAACCCATGGGGATCTTTGAACAGCGCTTGCTTGAGCCGTTGGTGGCGCCTTGGATCGCCGCCTGCCACCCACCACAGCCGCTCCGCGATGTGGAAGTGGTCGACCTGATGGATCGCATGCGGGAACCAGTCGCGGAATGTCTGTCCGAACTCGTCGAGACCGTCGTGCAGACATAGGACGTGGCGGGCGTGATGGAGCCCGACGTCGCTGAAGCCCTGGGCCGCCAGGCCCTTGCCGAAGTCGTCGGCCGCGGCTGTGGTCGCGTAGCAGCCCTTGTCCACCAGGCGCCAGCGCCGGTGCTTCCTGCCGCCAGCCGGCTCTTTGCCGGTGTAGAAGACCCCGGTCTTGACCTCGATGCGATCGGTCGCTTCCCCTTGCGCCCTGATGAAGGTCCCATCGGCTTCGACGACCACGAGTTCGGGCCCGGGCCGATCGGGCGGAGACTCACCGAGCTCGAACACCGACTCAACGAGCCGGCCGTCCTCGGACCGCACGCGTGCCCCTTCTTGCTGCAGCACGCGCCACGCGCTCAGGTGGTTGAGCTCGTCTCCGGTGATCCGAGACGAGACCTCGGCGGCTTGGCGATAGGGCAGGCGCAGGGCGAGGTCGCAGATCGTCTCCCGTAAGCCCGCCGAGGGTTCTGACTGCGATAGTCCGAGCGCCAAGTCGGCGGGATGGAAGCTCTTGGTGTCGCGTCTGACGCGATAGCGCGATAGCCGCACCCGGCCGAAGGTCGTGGCGACCCAGCGAGCCTCTCGGCGCTGGCGGGCACCACCCGAGATCTTGGTCGCCTGCTCGTCGATGACTTCGACGGCCTGAGTGAATAGCTCTCTCGCCGCCCGGCGTCCTTCGGCCGCCACTGCTCGCTCGAGCGCTAGGGGATCGGGCTGCTCATCCACCTCGACCTGAAGCTCGACCACTAAACTGACCCTCGGCACGTGGAGTCCACCTTTCCTTCGCGGGTCAGGTGAGCTTCACGTGCCTTTCTCTTGGATCCCCGGATTTCCGAGCTGCGGTAGGCGGAACGCTTCCTAATCCAAGAAACCCCCTAGACGGGGGACATCTTTGCCCCTAAAGTGGCACGAGATGGTTATTCGTAACTAGGCTCTTGTCGCAATAGTGCACAATACACACATTAGTGCACAGTAGTCCTCCCTGGTAACAGGGACAGCGGAGCAGAACCGATTTACCCGGATCCGGTGGATAAGCCGGATTTGACAACTTAAGCGGAGCGGCGGCCCTCGGGCCGGTCTTACAAAGACACCTCTACCTTCCACACCAAAAGGAGGTCCGCATGAAGATCCGTCTGATCACCATGGCTTCCGCGCTCGTCGCGCTGTTCGCCACGGCAGGCGCCAATTGGCGCTTTTAGAAGTTTCAAGAGGGGGGGTCC
>JBKJZQ010000158.1:0-14385 GCA_046715095.1 Actinomycetota bacterium
GGGCGGGACTGGGGGATCTGCATCGGCGCTTTCTTGAGTGAGGAACCTGTAGACCGGGCTCAGGGTAGCGAAACTTGCTCGGTCCGTATGACCAACAGTTTCGGGATGGGGCGCTGGGTGGATACACCACCAGACCGATGAACGCTCGGTCTGATGCTGTTCCCAGCGCCGGCTGTAGGATGACCGGCCACTGAAGATCTCAAGGAGGAAACACAACATGGAGCTTGGCTTGGATGTCCGAAAGATCGGGTCCTACTCGGTCGTGGACGTCAAAGGTGAGATCGATGTCTACACGGCTCCGAAATTGAGGGAAAAGCTCATCGAGCTGGTGTCCGAAGGGTCCTACGACGTGGTCGTGAACCTCGAGGGGGTCGATTTCCTCGACTCAACGGGGCTCGGCGTCCTTGTCGGTGCCCTCAAGAGGGTCAAGGCACACGACGGTGGCCTCTCTCTCGTTTGCACTCAGGACAAGATCCTTAAGATCTTCAAGATTACCGGGCTGACAAAGGTCTTTCCCATCCACGATTCGGTCGAGGACGCCACCAAGGATCCTGAGTAGGCCGCTCGTGCCCACGGTCGACCTGGACATCCCCCCTCGATCTGCCTACGTCGCGGTGGTCCGGCTCGTCGTTTCCTCTCTCGCGCGCTCGGCCGGCCTCCAGGAGACTGCGGTCGACGATCTTAAGATCGCGGTGTCCGAGGCATGCGCCAACGCAGTGATGTCGAACGAAGAGGCCGGCATCGAAGACCCCGTATCGATCGCCTGGCACGCGGATGACGACAAGGTGGAGGTCCAGGTAGGGGACCGAGGGAAGATCCACGGATCCGTCGAAGCAGCCGCCGACGAGCCAGCACCCGGTCGTCTTTCGATGTCGGTGGCCCTACTCGACTCGCTGGTGGACGAGTTCAGCTATGAGCCGCGCCCGGACGGTGGGATGCTCACCCGCCTCGTCGTCAGACGCTAGCTATAGCTATAGCTAGAGGTACGGGGCCAGTTCCGCCACCGCTTCCGGTCCTCCGTATCCTCGCAGCACCTTGATGAACTCACCGGTCGTTCCGACCCCTTGGATGTTGCCCTCGAAGTAGGCGCGCAGCGTTTCGGTGAACCTCTCGGATCCCATCTGCTGCCTTAGCCGCAGCAAGACCTCGGTTCCCTGCAGGTTGATGGCTTCCGAATAGTCGTTGTTGTTGGTGAAGTCCTCTATCCCGCTACCGAGCACACCGCGCCTAGGAACCACCTCGGCGGCGAGGTTGGTCATCAAGTAGGTGCGGTCGCTGCCATCCTCGCCTCGCAACCACAGCCGGACCGAGACCTCCGCGAGCGCCTCATCGAGCCACGGCTCGCGCACTTGATCGTTCCCAACCGCGGCGTACCACCATTGATGAGCCACTTCATGACCGATGACGTATCTGCGTTGCACCTCGTTGAACCCCGCGTGCTCGAGCAGGTCAGGCAGGACCGGGAGTCCCTCGAGCGCTCTATCGGTTCCGGAGACGAAGACGAGTCCCGGGTACTCCATCCCTCCGAAGTAACTGCCGGTGTCTACGACTTCAACCTCGTCGAAGGGCAGGGATCCATACGCTGCGGTGAAGTCTTTAACCGCTGAGAGCGCGGTAGCAAGGGCCTCATCGCCGTCGGTCTTCTGGTCGGCTTGGAACCATGATCGAACCTGAGTTCCTCCGACGTGTCCTTCGAGGCCTCTGAGGAACGGGCCCACGACGAAAGCTGCGTCGCGCACTGCCGGAGCGGAGAAGCGCCATCGCACCCTCCCGGCGGCACCGGCAGTCACGTTCGTCAGGATGCCGGTCCCTACGATCTGCTGTCGCTCCGGGGCGTCGAACGTGACGTCGTAGTCGGCGACCCCGGCGAAGAAAGGATCGCCGATCGTCCCGAAATCATCCAGTCTCCATGCCCCGTCCTCTCGTTCGGCCACGACCGGGATCCAGTTCCCGAGCAAGGTCTGGTCCCCCCAGACACCGAAACGTTCGGGATACGTGGGGAGACTGGCGTGAAGCTGGAGGTCGATCGTTACCCGGCGTCCCGGTTTCAGGGGTGTTCTCAACTCCGCGAGGAGCGCGGTGTCCTCGCGGGTGTAGCCCTGTGTCTCGCGACCGTCGATCGACAGCGACATCACTTCGAACGTTCCGGGTTCGGCATCACGCGCGAAGGCCCCGCTCACATCGCCGCTCGCGAGATCCCCGGCGAGTGGCAGATCCGCGAGCTCTCGTGCGTAGGCGGCCGGGTAGACGTGGATCCCGATGTCGCCCAGCGACGTTGATGTTTCGTTCGTGTAGAGGATCCGGGTCGTCCAGGCTAGGTCGCTATCGTCGATGGTTGCTGTAACCGTGTAGGAGTTTGCCGACGGCTCAAAGGTTGGTTCGGGGCGGATCACGTCTTCGGGATCGATCTCACGGTTCGCGATAAGGGTCTTCTCGGCATCGAGCGATCTGTCGTACCGGGCGTCGATGACCGTGGGGATGCCGTTGCCGATAACGACCAGGACTGCCAGCGTTGCCAGCGCCTTGATCACCCACGGGTCGGCGCCGGTTGATGCATAGCGGGGGACCGGATGCTCTCTGAGAGCGTCACCCCCGAGGTACACGGCCGTCCACAACCCGATCGAGTACGCGAGCAGGAACGACTCAAGGGGGACGGCATAGAGGATCTGAGCCATCTCGCGCGCCAGGGTGTACCCGCTGTCATGCGGATACGCCAGAGTGATCTCCTGAAGGACCGGGGTGATCAGACGACCGCCGATCCAAACCGCCGCGCCTGTGGCCAGTAGCGTCATCCACGCGGCGATCGTCTCGCTCCTCCGCTCGCTCATGAGCGCGAATCCGCGCCGCCAGGCATCGAGGTGGTCCATCCCATCGAAGACGGCTGCCCGGAGAGCGAGTGTCGAGCCCACACGCACCACGGACCTGAACATCAGGACGATCGAGATGGCAAGGAACACCCCGGTGCCGCTAGCTCCACCGGTAGGAGCGATGATGAGGAGGAAGACGACCGACGATACGACTACACCTATGGCGACCAACGCTTCGAGATGGACCAAGAACGCGGTTTGCCAGTGGGCCCGGGTGTCCCTGAGCGCATCTCGGAAAGTTGTATCCCGTTCTTCGATCGAGAGCCACAGGGCGGCGACGTAGATGCGTGTCCAGAGCGCAAGGACGATCAACGATCCGACCCCCACCAGCCCCCAGCTCAGCGATCCGCGCCACCCGGCGGAGTTAAAGGCGCCGGGCATCAGCCG
Source organism: Actinomycetota bacterium (assembly GCA_046715095.1). Taxonomy (GTDB): domain Bacteria; phylum Actinomycetota; class CADDZG01; order CADDZG01; family WHSQ01; genus WHTI01. The sequence goes on from JBKJZQ010000158.1 coordinate 3,255, forward strand.
GAGGGCGACCAACGGATCGCCCGACAGGAGCAGGGCGGTCAGCGGGACGGCCAGGATCGTCGCCATCAACAGACCAGGGGCCGCAGAGAGCAGGGCACAGATGGTTGTGGGAACCCACAACGGCCGTTTGCGCGTCAGAACTCTCCAGGAGTAGCCGAGCATGGGGGCATCCTCCCCTATACGGGCCCAGGCCCCCCGTTCAGCTCATGACCCTTTTTGCCGAAGAACAGCTAAGGCATTTCATCTCCTCAGGAGAAACAGATGGCAAGTCCCACGGTGGACCGCAGTGAGGGCGACCTCGCGGTCGCCCTCTTCATGCTTGCTGAAGATGCCTCCGATGTGATCTCACGCCTCACGCCAGAGGGCGTGTACGCCTACGTATCCCCCTCGGCCCGGAAGATCCTCGGCTATGGACCCGGTGAAATGATCGGGCGGTCTGTATACGACTTTGTCCGGCCGGAGGATCGGGCGGAGTTGCGCACGAGCCTCGAAGGCTGCGTCGCTGGCTCTGATGTCCGTACCGTCGTCTATCAGTTCCGCCGCAAGGATGGGTCCCATATCTGGTTCGAGACGACGATTCACTCGAGCCGGGACGAGGACACCGAGGGATTGATCGAGCTCCAAACGACCTCGTGCGATGTCACCGAGCGGAAGCACTCGGAGAGGGCCCTGAGGGAGGCGGAAGAGAGGTTCCGCAGCGCATTCGATTTTGCAGCGATCGGGATGGCGATGATCTCCGAGGACGGACGGTTCATCAGAGTGAACCGATCGTTGTGCCGGATCCTCGGATATGTCGAAGCCGAGCTGCTGGGCATGACGTTCCAGGAGATCACTCACCCCGAGGACCTCGAGAAAGATCTTCGCTACACCCATCAGGTTCTCGCCGGCGAGATCGACCACTACCAGATGCAAAAGCGCTACGTCCATGCCGACGGTCACTACGTATGGGCGCTCTTGAGCGTGTCTTCAGCCAGAGATTCCGCATCCGACCGGCCCATGTTCATCTCGCAGATCCAGGACATCACGGATAGGAAAGCCGCCGAGGAGAAGCTTGCCGACCTTGCGCTGCATGACCCGCTCACGGGCCTTCCGAACCGGCGCCTGCTGTGGGATCGCATCGAGCACGCGCTCGACCGGACCGGGCGACGAGCGGAGTCTCTTGCCGTGCTCTTCATGGATCTCGACGACTTCAAGGCGGTCAACGACCGCTTCGGGCATTCGGTCGGTGATGAGGTGCTGCGTCAGACCGCGGACCGGCTCACCAGGCTGCTGCGCCCTGGCGACACGCTGGCCCGGCTCGGTGGCGATGAGTTCGTGATCGTTCGCGAGGATCTTCTTGACGGCCGCGTGCTGGATTCGATCCTGACGCGGATCGACGAGGCTATGGCGCCGCCCATGGACATTGGTCCTCTGCGCCTCACGGTCTCCCTGAGTGCGGGCGTGGCGTTTCCGGAGCCGGGAGCCGGGGTCGATGATGTGGTCGCTCAGGCGGACCGTTCGATGTACCGGATGAAGCGCCGCCGCTCGGACTCCTAGGGGTCCACGCCGCTGCTTGCGAACCGCCCTCCGTTTGACTTTTCGATAGGCCAAAACTACTATTCCGCGTTGCCAAAATTTGCTTTGTGGGAGGCCGAATCCGGCCTCGAGGCCTATCGGTTCCATGGGAAAGGAGCGGCGCGCTCATGCACGATCTCATCCTTGCCTCGGAGGGGGGCTATCAGGATTTCGCCCTCAAGGGTGGCGAATTCGCCTGGCTGTTCTTCTCGGTAGCAACTGCGCTCGTAGCGATCGGAGTTGGGTTCCTGCTCATGCGCGGGGTCCTCGCCGCGGACCAGGGGACCGTGAAGATGAAAGAGATCGCGGCCGCGATCCAGGAAGGTGCGCTGGCCTATCTGAGGCGCCAGTTCAAGACGATCGGCATCATCTTGGTTCCCCTCGCCGTCATCGTCTTCTTCACCTCGGTAGCGGTGGTCAAGACGGACGGCTCGCAGGCCCTCAGCTTCTTTGAGTCGGGTCTGTTCAGGACGCTCGCGTTCGTGGCCGGTTGTTTGATGTCGGGCCTCACCGGCTTCATCGGCATGAGCCTTGCCGTGCGAGGCAACGTTCGCACCGCGGCCGCGGCTCGTTCGGGTTCCCTCCCTGCCGCCCTCAAGGTCGCGTTCCGGACCGGCGGCATCGCCGGGATGTTCACCGTTGGCCTTGGGCTATTGGGCGCCACGATCATCATCTTGATCTTCCAGAACACCTCGTCGGCGATCCTCGTCGGCTTCGGTTTCGGTGGGTCGCTGCTGGCTCTGTTCCTCCGCGTCGGTGGCGGCATCTTCACCAAGGCGGCGGACATCGGAGCAGACCTCGTCGGGAAGGTTGAGGCCGGTATCCCCGAAGACGACCCTCGCAACCCGGCGACGATCGCGGACAATGTGGGTGACAACGTCGGCGACTGCGCCGGTATGGCGGCCGACCTCTTCGAGTCATACGAGGTGACGCTCGTTGCGTCGATCATCCTCGGCGTGGCTGCGTTCAACTCGATCGACGCGAACCCGGCCCTGGGTCTGATCTTCCCGGTGATCGCCCGTGCGATCGGGGTGCTCGCCTCGATCGTCGGCGTCTACGCAGTGAGGGCGACGGATAAAGACAAGTCGGCGATGGCTCCCATCAACCGTGGGTTCCTCACCGCCGGCGTGCTGACGGTGATCGGGACGTTCCTCGTTGCGCAGTTCTACGTCGGTAATGACCACGGGAACGAGGGCCTCAAGGTCTTTGCGGCGGTGGTCGTCGGCCTCCTTCTCGCTCAGGTCGTGTCTCGCTTGACCGAGTACTTCACGTCCACCGAGACCAAGCCCGTTCAGGAGATCGCGGAAGCTACCCGAACCGGACCTGCCACAACGATCATCTCTGGTGTTTCATCGGGCCTCGAGTCCTCGGTTTGGGCGATCATCGCGATCGCAGCCGCTTTAGGTGTATCGATCGCGCTGGGCGGCGGCAACCTTCAGTTCTCTCTCTATCTCGTTGCTCTCACCGGGATGGGCATGCTTGCAACTACCGGCGTCGTCGTATCGGAGGACACCTTCGGTCCGGTCGCCGACAACGCTGCGGGTATCGCCGAGATGTCGGGCGAGTTCGAGGGTGAGCCGCAGAAGATCATGGTTGGGCTGGACGCCGTCGGCAACACGACCAAAGCGGTGACCAAGGGGTTCGCGATCGGTTCGGCGGTTATCGCGGCAGTTGCCCTCTTCGCGTCATACATCGAAACGGCCGCGAACGAAACGTTGCCCCGAGAAGTCATCGATGCCGCCTTGCGTACCGATCGCGGCATCTTCGACCTCATCCCGATCAACGTTGCCGATCCGAAGACTTTCATCGGTCTCCTCATCGGTGGTTCGGTTGCGTTCCTGTTCTCGTCGCTCGCCATCAGAGCGGTGGGACGGACCGCGGGGACGGTCGTGCAAGAAGTTCGCCGTCAGTTCGCCGATGGGAAGATCATGGCCGGAACGAAGCGCCCGGATTACGGTCCCGTCATCGACATCTGCACCAGGGCTTCGCTGCGGGAGCTCGCGACGCCGGCACTGCTGGCGGTCTTGACGCCCGTGATCGTCGGCTTCGGCATTAACTTCTATGCGCTCGGGGCCTTCCTCGCGGCGGTGATCCTCACCGGTCAGCTGATGGCCAACTTCCTCATCAACGCCGGTGGTGCGTTGGACAACGCGAAGAAGTACATCGAGGATGGTCACGAAGGCGGCAAGGGTTCGGAGGCTCACAAGGCCGCGGTCATCGGCGACACCGTCGGTGACCCGTTCAAGGACACTGCCGGCCCGGCGCTGAACCCGTTGATCAAGGTGATGAACCTGATCTCGCTCCTGATCCTTCCTGCGGTTATCAACCTGCAGGACAACGATGTGGCTCGCTATTCGATCGCCGGCGCGGCACTCGTCGTCTTGGGTGCTGCGATCGCCTTCTCCAAGCGGACGCAGACAGGTTTGGGCGGACCCGAAGAGGGCGCCACCGCGGCCGCGAGCGCGGCCTCGGTTTAGTACAGGGGGGCACGAGAGAGAGGGGCCTTAGCGGGCCCCCCTCTTTGGTTCGAGGCTCAATCGAGGTAGTACGGGACGCTCACGACCACGACACCTCGGACGAACAGCAGATGGCGCTTGACGATCAGAGCCGTCTGCCCATGGAGGATCTGGTGACGTTTCTTCGGGACCATGAACTCGGGGATCACCACCGTGACGACTCGCTCGTGACCGTCGGGCTCGAACTCCGATAGGTAGTTCCTCAACGCAGCCCCGATGTCGCTGAAGGGTGCGGCTTCGATCTCGAGGGGATGCGGGACGCGTTCCTCCAGCCAGCTGTCTCCAAGGGCACTCGTGTCCGATTCCTCTATGCCGAGCGAAACGGCGTGTAGCTGGATCGGTCTGAGAGTCTCGGCGTACTCGATCGCCTGAAGGGTCGCGTTATGGACGCCGGAGACGAGCACCACGGCGAAGTTCCGAGCCGGTTCCTGTGTCGGATCGATACCTTCGGCGACGTCGCCTTTGACCACGGGGATGTTCAGGACCTGGACCCCTCGTTCCCTCAGGAGGGCCGCCTTCAATCGCTGCTTCCCGAGGTTTCTGAGGATCTCGAACGTGTTCCTCGATTGGAGGATCTCAGGGACCACGACGGTGAGGAAGTCGTTGCCGTCGATGCTGTCCCGGACATCCTTCAGGTGCCGTCGGACACGTTTGGCAACGGAGCCGCCGGCACCGAGAACGGTTATCTCGATGTCTGGTGCCAGCGCCCTCCATCCATCGACCAACGAGCGATCGGGCGTGATCGCCGAGATGCTGCGGGGCTGCAGATGGTGCGAGTAACCGACCGCCCGCGCAGTGGCCTCCTCGAGGTCAGTGACGAGGATGACGAGGTTCTGGTGACCGGCGCGTCGCTCAGCCGGCCGGCGATCCGGGTGATCTAGTTGGTGCTGAACATCTTCGTAGTGCTTGTGGATGCCCCTCATGAGGTACACCAGGACTGGGATGGCAGAGATCACCATCCAGGCACCGCCGGTGAACTTGGTGACGACGACGACCACGAGGACGATCCCGGTGACCGTTCCTCCGATCCCCGAGACGACCACGGTCCGGCGCCACCCCTTCGGTTTCAACCGCCGGGAGCGCAACACCATCCCCGTCTGCGAGAACGTGAACGAGATGAAAACGCCCACGAGGTAGAGCTGGATAAGCTTGTTCAGATCGGCGTCGAACGCCACGATGAGGAACCCCGCCGCAACGCTGAGGATGATGATCCCGTTCGAGAAGACGAGGCGGTCACCCCGGCTCGAGAATTGCCTCGGCATGAAGCGGTCACCGGCAAGGATCGATGAGATCCGGGGGAAGTCCTGGAAGGCCGTATTGGCTGCGAGTAAGAGGATCGCGGCAGACATGATCTGAAGGATGTAAAAGGCCGGTCCTCCCGAGAAGATCGCGTGAGAGATCTGAGCGACCACCGTGCGCTCGGCTCCGTGGACGTAAACGACACCGGTCGCGTGAGCCAGGTAGGAGATCCCGAGGAACATCGAGATCGAGAGGACCCCCATGATCGCCAGCGTCTGGGCTGCGTTCTTCGACTGTGGGTAGCGGAACGCGGACACCCCGTCGGCGATCGCCTCAACTCCCGTCAGAGCCGTGGTTCCGGCAGCGAATGCTTTCAGGATGAGAAAGAAGGTAAGCGCGCTTTCGGGTTTGATGATCGTGCCTGCGCTCTCCGCGGCCGGACAGTCCACGGCGCACCGGACGAAGCCGGTGATCAGCAACGCAAAGACAGACAAGATGAAGCCGTAGGTTGGGATCGCGAACAGGACCCCGGATTCCTTGCTACCTCGGAGGTTCGCAACCCCGACCAGGATCACGAAGAACAGGGCCAGCTCGATACGGTAGGGAACAAGAGAGGTAGCCGCCGACAGGATCGCGTCGACCCCCGCCGTCATGGAGACCGCAACGGTCAGCGCGTAGTCGATCAGCAGGGCGGAGGCAGCGATCAATCCGGGGTACATCCCGAGGTTCTCTTTGGAGACTCTGTACGCGCCGCCGCCGGTCGGATAGGCGCGCACGGTCTCCCGGTACGAGACGATCACGATCGCGAGAAGTGCCGCTACGGCGAGAGAGATAGGAATGATGTGTTGCAGCGCGCCGGCGCCGGCCAGAGCAAGGACGAGCATCGCTTCCTGGGTCGCGTAGGCGTTGGACGACAACGCGTCGGAAGAGAAGACCGGAAGGGCGATCGATTTCGGAAGGAGGGTGTGCTCCATCTCGCCGGACGACATCGGTCTACCGACGAGGACCCGCTTGAGCGCTGCCTGGAGCTTGCTCATCGTCAGGTGGTCATCCGTGTTCGGGTCCCGGGACCAGATTCCACTCGGGATTGATCATCACCCGCGTCCCCTCAGATTCACCAACGATGCCTTCAGCGATCAGGCCCTTCCCAAGTCCCACACCGAGCATGGAAGAGCGACCCAGCCACTTCACGATCACGCGTCCAGACCCGTCGATGATCGTCGCCTCGATCGAGTCGCGTCCCTCGCGAGGATCGATCCTGATGTTCTGGATGACTCCAGCGACCCGGTACCTCTGTCGCGGGACGACCTGACTCAGGGGAGTAACGCCTTCGAGGGTCGAGATCCACCGGGCAAGGTTCTCAGCCCGGGTCTCCTCTGGAGCCTTCGTGAAGCCTTCGATGAATCGTCTCAGCAACGCCACGACCGGCAAGTATGGCAGTATCCCGCCGTAGGAATCGCATCCCGAGGCGGCACGGGACGAGGATCTTTCCCGGTGTCCGCCACGTCTGAGGATCGAAGGAGCGTGCTTCAAAGGTGCACGTAGTTATCGCCGGTTGTGGTCGCGTCGGTTCGGAGTTGGCGACGAACCTCGAGCGGTTGGGCCATACGCTGGCAGTCATCGATAGGTCCCCGGAGGCGTTCGATCGCCTCAGGCCGGACTTCAAAGGGAAGACCGCGGTCGGATTCGTTTTCGACCGGGACGTTCTGGAGGAGGCCGGCATCAAGGAGGCCGCAGCCTTCGCCGCCGTAACCAGCGGGGACAATTCCAACATCGTCTCGGCTCGCGTGGCGAAGGAGCACTACCGGGTTCCGAACGTGGTCGCTCGTATCTACGATCCCAAGCGCGCTCAGATCTACCAACGGCTGGGGATCCAGACCGTCGCGACGGTGAGATGGACAACCGATCAGATGCTCCGGTTCATCTTTCCCGAAGACGTCCCCGTCGAATACACCGTCGATAACGGAGAAGTTGTCGTCACTACGGTTTCGGCCCCCCCTGAGGTCGTGGGCAAGCACGCTCTCGATGTGGACCTCGACGGACATAGGAGGATCGTTGCGGTCAGCAGGTTCGGGGTTCCCCGGGTCCCCGACAAGGAACTAACGATCCAGGATGGCGACATCCTGCACGTGTCCGTGATCCGAAAAGAGGCGGCCGATCTCCACGACGCGATCAAGACCCTCGGGAGGCCCGAGTGACCGTCCAGCCGATGCGGATCGCCATCGCCGGCGCAGGCAAGGTAGGCCGTTTCGTTGCCCGAGACCTTTGCTCTAAGAACCACGACGTGACCGTCATCGAGCAGAACAAGAAAGTGGTCGAGACGCACGCAGGGGAGGTCGAGGCGCACTTCGTGATCGGGGACGGGTGTGAACTACACACGCTCGACGAGGCCGTGCTCTCCTCTTGTGAGGTGATGGTCGCGGCCACCGGAGATGACGAGGACAACCTGGTTATCTCTCTTCTCGCCAAGCAGGAGTTCGCCGTCCCGCGTGTCATCGCCAGGGTGAACCACCCCGATAACCTGTGGCTCTTCACCGACTCTTGGGGAGTGGATGTGGCCGTATCAACGCCGCACCTGCTTACTTCCTTGGTGGAGGAAGCGGTTTCCGTCGGAGACCTCGTGAGCCTCCTCAGCTTGGAACAGGGCAAGGTCGCCCTCGTCGAGGTCACTTTGGCCGAGGACTCGCCGGTGGTGGGCAAGTCTCTTGGGGATCTCAGTCTTCCGACCGACTGCACCCTGGTCGCGATAGTGAGGGACCGGCATGTGATCGCTCCGACCGATGAGACATCGCTGTACTCGGGGGACGAGGTACTGGCGCTTGCTTCTCCGGAAGCAGAGCCCGAGCTCCTGGCCATCCTCAGCAGCTCTCGGTAGGCCCTGGATACCCCCGGTTCCAGGCGGTTCCAGGGGGCCGGTCGGCGGTGCGGGAACACTCCGCCCCGGATCGTCGTTAGCTTGACAACGAGCCAACGGGGTGCGACAAGTGGTCGCCCGTCTACCCAAGGAGTTAAGTGGCGAAGAATCTCGTGATCGTGGAATCGCCTGCCAAGGCGAAGACGATCGAGAAATACATGGGTAAGGACTTCAAGGTTCTTGCCTCGATGGGGCACGTGAGAGACCTCCCCAAGTCGGACTTCGGCATCGAGGTCAATGGAGGGGTGCGGATCTCCTACGCGCCGATCGCTCGCGCCCAGGCTAAGAAGGCCGTCTCCGCGATCAAGGCGGCGATGAAAGACGCGGAGACGGTATGGCTGGCACCTGACCCCGACCGGGAGGGCGAAGCCATCGCGTGGCACGTCGCCGAACTCATCAAGCTTCCCAAAGAGAAGTCTCGACGTGTCACCTTTAACGAAATCACGAAGCGTGCGGTGACAGAAGCGTTTGAGAATCCCCGTGATATCGACATGAACCTGGTCGACGCACAGCAAGCTCGCCGGGCGGTCGACCGGATCGTCGGTTACCGGCTCTCACCCCTGTTGTGGCGGACCGTCGGGCCCAATCTGTCCGCGGGACGTGTACAGAGTGCGGCACTCCTCCTTGTTGTTCAACGGGAGCGTGAGATCCGTGCCTTCGTGGCTCAAGAGTTCTGGGACGTCACCGCCAACCTCGCGACCAAGGATGGAGCGGAGTTCGATGCCTCCTACCCGGTAGGCGAGAGGAACAAGTTCGAGCTACCCCACGAAGGTGGTGCGGCGGCGCTCGTCGAGCGGGCGCGACCCGGTCCCTGGACCGTGGCTCAGGTCCGCAAGAACGAGCGCAAGCGCAAGCCTCCAGCCCCGTTCAAGACCTCGACGTTGCAACAGATCGCATCCTCCAAGCTCTCATACCCGACGTGGAAGACCATGCAGATGGCTCAGCGTCTGTACGAAGCCGGCCATATCACCTACATGCGAACCGACTCGATCAACCTCTCGAACGACGCGCTTGGCGAGATCGGTCGGGTCATCGAGGGCGAGTACGGGAAAGAGTTTCACGAGGTCAGGAAGTTCACCACGAAGTCGAAGGGCGCACAGGAAGCTCACGAGGCGATCCGACCGGCGTCCGTCGCCAAGCTTCCTTCGGATCTTGCCGGGGTCGTCGACCCCGACCAGCTCAAGCTCTACGAGATGATCTGGCAGAGGTCCGTTGCTTCCCAGATGGCGGAGGCCGTCTACGACGCGACATCGGTCGACGTCGAATCGAACGGCGTCATGTTCCGGGCAACAGGACAGACGCTCAAGTTCGAGGGCTACCTCAAGGTCTATCTCGCGCGCGGTGATGACGAGCCCGAGGAACTCGACCGGATGCTTCCGGAGCTGGCAGAGGGTGATGCCCTGGATCTGCGCGAGTTGACGCCGGAGCAACACTTCACCCAGCCCCCCCCACGTTTCACCGAGGCGACCCTCGTGAAAGAGATGGAAGCGGTCGGGATCGGTCGCCCGTCGACCTATGCGCCGACGGTGCGCACCTTGATCGACCGCGAGTACGTGAGGAGCGAGTCTCGGCGCCTGTTCCCGACGCCTCGGGGCGAGGTTGTGACGGAGCAACTCGAGGCTCACTTCCCAGAGGTCGTTGATCTCAACTTCACGGCGCGCATGGAAGAGGAACTCGACGAGATCGCCGTTGGGCAGAAACAGCTGGCTCCGGTCGTCAGGGACTTCTTTCTGAGCTTCACCGCTCATCTCGAAGAGCAGAAGGACAAGATGACCCGTCCCGAGCGCCCGACGGATCTGACCTGCCCCGATTGCGGCCGTCCGGTGGTCAAGAAGTTCGGTAAGCACGGACTGTGGTTCCTTTCGTGTTCCGGGTGGCCGGAATGCAAGTGGTCCAAACAGCTCGATGCTGAAGGCAACCCCCTTCCCGACCCCGTCGGAACGGGGGAGAAGTGTCCCGAGTGCGGCAACGAGCTCGTCGCGAAGTCGGGTCGATTCGGCCCCTTTGTCGGGTGCTCGAACTACCCGGATTGCAAGTACATCAAGAAGGACCCCCCGAAGGAGACCGGAGAGACGTGTCCCGAGTGCGGGAACACCCTGGTGGAGAAGCGGGGCCGATTCGGGCCGTTCACGGGCTGCTCGAACTACCCGGAGTGCAAGTACATCAAGAAGAAACCAAAGAAAACCACGGCCAAGAAGACGACCAAGAAGAAAACCACGGCCAAGAAGACGACCAAGAAAAAGACCACCGCCAAGAAGACCTGATGTTTGTTAATCCGTAGGATGGGCCGGAAGGTCTGACTAGCAGGTCAAGCAGGAAGGTCTCCCATCCAGCAGCCGTCTCGCAAGCCTGAACTCAAGGTCGTGACTCAGAACGAGGAACAGGTCACGTTCCTCATGCTGCTCAAGAATCGGAACTTCTTGAGGCTCTTCCTCGCCCAAACGGTTTCGAGCCTCGGTGACTGGATCGGAGTCATCGCGATCGCGGTCTTTGCCGCTCGGATCGGGGGCAACACCGCCGTCGGCATGGTCATGACCGCAAGGGTGCTGCCGGGCTTCATCGCCGGGCCGATCGCGGGCGTGATCGCGGATCGGTGGGATCGTCGCAAGACGATGATGGCGGCCGACCTAATCCGGGGAGCGGTCGTCTTCTCGCTCCCGTTCTTCCCCAACCTTGCGTATCTCCTGGTCGCATCGATGTTGCTCGAGAGCCTCACTCTGGTGTGGGGGCCGGCCAAGGACGCTTCGCTTCCCCACGTTGTTCCTCACCACCAACTCACGCACGCGAACTCCCTGAACCTCATTGCGGTGTACGGACCGTGGCCTCTAGCGTCGCTCGTCTTCGCTCTGATGGCGCAGCTTGCCGGATTCTTGAGCCATGCGGTGCCGGCCCTGGAGGGACTTGCCGG
>JBKJZQ010000159.1:0-9996 GCA_046715095.1 Actinomycetota bacterium
ACTAGTTCGTTAGCCGACCTCTTTGAGTTCCCGTTTGATCTCGGCGATCTCGTCTCGGAGGCGGACGGCGTACTCGAACTGGAGTCCCTTGGCGGCCTCGTGCATCTCCTCCTGCAGTTGCAGCATCAGACGCTTGAGCTCGTCGGGCGTGCCCTTGATGTCCTTCATCCGGCTCTTCGACTTGATCGGGACCGGGGCGGACTGCCGGTGGCCGGCGCCGTAGATCAAGATGTCGGTGACGGCCTTGCGGATCGACTGCGGGTCGATCCCATGCTCCTCGTTGTAGGCGAGTTGTATCTGGCGGCGCCGCTGGGTCTCGCTGATGGCGAAGCGCATCGAATCGGTGACGTCGTCGGCGTACATGATCACCTGTCCCTCGACGTGGCGGGCGGCGCGTCCGATCGTTTGGATCAAAGACGTGTTCGAGCGCAAGAACCCCTCCTTGTCCGCGTCGAGGATCGCTACGAGCGAGACCTCTGGGAGGTCGAGACCCTCGCGGAGGAGGTTGATCCCCACGAGGACGTCGAATTCGCCGAGGCGCAGGTCGCGCAGGATCTCGATCCGCCGAACCGTATCGATGTCCGAATGGAGGTAACGCACCTTGATCCCGGATTCGAGAAGGTAATCGGTGAGGTCCTCGGCCATCTTCTTGGTCAAGGTGGTGACGAGCACGCGGGCGCCCTTCTCGGTGCGGCCCTTGATCTCGTCCATGAGGTCGTCGATCTGCCCCTTGGTCGGCTTCACGATGACCTCGGGGTCCATCAGTCCGGTGGGGCGCACGAGCTGCTCGACCGGCCGGCCTCCGTGCGTGCGCTCGTAGGGCCCGGGCGTCGCCGACATGAACACGACCTGGTCGACGACCCCGAGCCACTCATCGAAACGCAGGGGTCGGTTGTCGAGCGCCGAGGGAAGCCTGAACCCGTGCTCGACCAGCGTTCTCTTGCGGGACATGTCGCCTGCGTACATCCCGTTGAGCTGCGGTACCGCGACATGGCTCTCGTCGAGGACCATGAGGAAGTCCTTGGGAAAATAGTCGAGCAATGTGAACGGCCGGGTGTTCGGCTCGCGTCCTTCGATGTGGCGGGCGTAGTTCTCGATCCCGTTGCAGAACCCGACCTCGCGCATCATCTCGAGGTCGTACTCGGTCCTCATCCTGAGACGTTGCGCCTCGAGCAGCTTCCCCTCCTTCTCGAACTTGCGAAGCTGCATCCCGAGCTCGTCCTCGATCGAGAGGATCCCTTTGGCCATCCGTTCCTGGGAGGCGACGTAGTGAGACGCGGGGTAGATGCGGACGTAGTCGAGCTCGGAGACGATCTCGCCCGTGAGGGTGTCGAGCACGACGATCCGGTCGACCTGGTCGCCGAACAGTTCGATGCGGACCGCCTTCTCCTCGTAGGCCGGAAACACTTCGATCGTGTCACCGCGGACCCTGAACTTTCCCCGGATGAAGTTGACGTCGTTGCGTTCGTACTGGATCTCGACGAGCTTCTGGATGATGAAGTCGCGGTCGGCCACTCCCCCGCGGGCGACTCCGACGATCTGCTTCTCGTATTCCTCCGGCGAGCCCAGGCCGTAGATCGCCGACACCGACGCCACGATCACGACGTCGTCCCGCATCGATAGGGCCGAGGTAGCAGAGTGCCTGAGTCGCTCGATCTCGTCGTTGACCGACGAGTCCTTCTCGATATAGGTGTCGGACGACGGGACGTAGGCCTCGGGCTGGTAGTAGTCGTAATAGGACACGAAGTACTCGACCGCGTTCTCGGGGAAGAACTGCCTGAACTCGTTCGCCAGCTGGGCCGCGAGCGATTTGTTCGGCGCCATCACGATCGTCGGCCTCTGGATCTGCTCGATCGCCCAGGCCATCGTGGCGGTCTTTCCGGTTCCGGTCGCGCCCAGGAGGGTCGAGAACTTCTCGCCCGAACGGATGCGGTCGACCAAGCCGGTTATGGCGCTGGGCTGATCGCCGGCGGGCTCGAAATCGGAGACGACCTTGAAGGGGGGCACGGAAAGATACTAGCGACGGGTGGGGACAACTAATCTCCTGCCGCAGCAGATCGCGGGGTCAGGAGATCGGCGGACGCCGATCGGCCCACGGCTTGGCCGCCTCGAGCTGTGCCGACAACCTGAAGAGCAGGGCGTCTCCCGCCGGAGGTCCGATCAGCTGGACACCCACCGGAAGACCTTCGTCGGTCCAGTGAAGGGGCAGCGACGCGGCGGGTTGACCGGTGATGTTCGGCCCGGGGGTGAACGGGATCATCGCCCCGGCGAACGCCAGTTGCATGAACGGATCCTCTTGCTCGCGGATCCAACCGATCTTCGGCGGGAACCATGGCCAGGGTCGGCGTCAAGATCACGTCGTAGTCATCCCACAGCGCAACGACCCTGCGCGCGAGGGCTTTGAGCCCCTCCAATGAGCGGATGTAGTCGAGGCTGCTGGTCGCCATCGCGCCCTCGGCCAGCATCCGGTTCAGCGGTTCGATCTTGTCCAGGTCCACATCCGGGTGATAGGCGCTGGTGGTCTGCACGACGTTGATGAACATCGGAGTCAGCTCGGGGTCATCCCAATCCGGCTCTACCTCCTCGACGACATGACCGAGCTCCGCCAAAAGCGCGGCGGCTCCCTGGGTGGCGGCGCTGCAAGCGGGCTCGACCGGAGAACCGCCTGGAGCCTTCGTCGTGAACCCGATGCGGAGGCTTCCGACCTCGGCCCCCACCTCTTCGGCGAAGGGGCGCTCCGGTGGCGGCGCCCAGTACGGGTCGCCGGTCCGGTACCCGGCCAGCACATCGAGGATCGCAGCCGAGTCGCGCACGGTGCGCGTCAGCGCTCCCTGGGTGGAGAACCCCGCCCAGGATTCTCCACCCGGGGCTTGGGAAACGCGGCCCCGCGACGGCTTGAGGCCGAAGAGGCCGCAGCACGATGCGGGGATCCGGATAGACCCGCCTCCATCCGATCCGTGAGCAACCGAAGACATCCCCGACGCGACCGCGGCACCGGCTCCCCCGCTCGAGCCTCCCGGGGTCCGCGTGACATCCCACGGGTTCCTGCACACGCCGTTGAGGTCGGACTCAGTCATAGGGATCGTTCCGAACTCAGGCGCGTTGGACTTGCCCACGATCACGAATCCGGCGGCCCGCAGGCTCGCGACGGTAGCTGCATCCGCGACCGGTACGTGGTCTTCGTACGACCGCGAGGAGTACGTCGTGCGGACACCCTCGACGTCGTCCAGTTCCTTGATCGGGATGGGAACGCCGTGGAACGGCGGGAGGTCGCCGCCGGACGCGACCTCTTGCTCCTTGCGGGATGCGTCGGCGAGGGCTTCGTCCGAAGCGACCGTCACGAACGCGTTCAGCTCCGGATCGAGCTTCTCGATGCGAGCCAGGTAGGTCTCGACCAGTTCGACCGGGGATAGTTCCTTGGCGCGGATGAGCTCCGCCTGCTCGGTCGCGGAGAGGAACTCAAGAGTAGTCATAGTCGTGCCAGCAGTGTAGGCAGTTCTGCCAGCGACGCGATGCTCGGGTACGGACCTCCCGCGTAGCGATCGCTCCGGTCGAGGAGAACCGCCCGAAGCCCTATCGCGAGAGCCGGTTCGACGTCCAGCCGGGGCGAGTCGCCGACGTGCAGGGCACGCGACGGATCGATCCCGGCTCTCTCCACCGCGATCCGGTAGAGGGCGGGATCCGGTTTCTCGATCCCTTCTCGGCCCGATATCACGACGGGATCGAAGACATCGCCGAGCTCGAGGTCGACCAGCATGTCCTCGAGCCACGTCTCGAAGTTGGAGATCAAGCCGAGCCGGTAACCGCCGGCGGTCAGGGCATCGACGGCCGGTTTCACGTCATCGAAGAGTTGGTACGAAGCCGCGCTGGAGAACAGAGCGAAGAGCTCGGCCACGAGGTTCTCGTCATCGATCCCCAACTCGGCCAGGAACCGGCGATAGAGGAAGGACCAGAAAGACAGGCTCGCTTCGGCGGAGAGCGATGGGTTCTCCACGCCGGTGGCCTCGGCGATGTCGATGAGGTGCGGCGCCAGGCGCTCTCTGACCCGAACGACGTCCGGTGGATCGACTTCGTACCCGGATGAAGCACAGACCGTTGCGAACAGCTCTTCGAAGGAGGGATGGGGCCGAAGCAGCGTGTCCCCCGCGTCGAAGAAGACGAGGTCGATCACGCGCTGCTCCTCTGTATCAGCTCGTCCCATACCCGGCGAGCTTCGTCCTTCAACCGCTTCGGATCTCCGTCGTTCACGACGACGATGTCGGCTCGTTCCAGCAGCACATCCCGAGGGATCTGCGACCCCATACGCGCGTCGACATCGCGAGGGAGCATCCCCCGGTCCTTGATCAGCCGTTCCTTCCGAACGGCGTCGGAGGCATCGACGACCACGATCACCTCGACCATGTCTTCGAAGCCCGTGCCGACGATGAGGGCAGACTCGATGACGACGATCTCGCCGGTAGCTCCGAGCATCTCGAACGTTACGGCGATCCGCTCGAGGATCCGCGGGTGGGTGATGGCGTTCAACACAGCCAGCTTCGAAGGATCGTTGAAGACGATCTCGGCGAGGCGCTTCCGCGCGATCTCCATCGTGCCCGGCATCAGGATCTCGTGACCGAATTGATCCACGACGGCGCGCCAAGCCGGTTCGCCAGGCTCCAGGACCGCGTGACCGATGGCGTCGGCATCGATGATCTCGGCGCCGAGATCTGCGAGTAGCGCTGCGAACATCGACTTACCGGAGCCGATACCTCCGGTGAGACCGACCGACAGCATCAGTGCCCGCTAGTTCTGGCCGCGCTCGCGCTTCAGATCCTTGACGATGGACTCCAGCGAGTCACCGCCGGCGTCGGCCGCTTCCTCGGCCGCCTCGGCCTCGACGATCTCTTCAACGGCCGTCCCGGGTTCGCTGCCTTCGTCCGGCTCTTCGCGTTCGAGAGCAGTCTCAAGGTCATCGCCCTCGTCCGATGCCGTGAGGTGCTCACCGGCCTCGGGAGACCCCTCGGGATCCATGTGACCGACGAGCGCGGTCTCTTCCTTCTCCTCGGCGGGAGCGGGACCCAGATCGACGACCTCGGCCGGGGTTTCGTCGACCAAGACCTCCGACTCGACGGACAGCTCCGGCGTCTCCTCTGCTTCGATCTCGAGTTCTTCGACCTCTTCGGAGACCTCGTCCTGGATCTCGATCCCGGTCGTCTCGCCGGAATCACGCATCGCCTGCTTACGCGACAAGCTGATCCGCCTGCGGTCGAGGTCGATGTCGATGATCTTCACCGGAACCCGGTCGTGAACGGAAACCTCGTCCTCGGCTTTTTCGACGTGGTGCTCGGCCAGCTCGGAGATGTGGACCAAACCCTCGATGGCGTCGTCGACCTCGACGAAGGCACCGAACGGCACGAGCTTGGTGACCCTGCCCTCGATGACGTCGCCGACCTCGTGGCTGCGGGCGAACTGCCGCCACGGGTCTTCCTGGGTCGCCTTGAGCGAGAGAGATACCCGCTCGCGCTCGAGATCGACGTCGAGGACCTCGACCTGGACCTCCTGGCCGACCTCGACGACCTCCGATGGGTGATCGACGTGTTTCCAGGAGAGCTCGGACACGTGAACCAATCCGTCGACGCCACCGAGGTCCACGAAGGCACCGAAGTTGACGATCGAAGAGACGGTCCCGGTCCGGACCTCGGCCTTCTCGAGCGACGTGAGGAACTCCTGGCGCTGCTCGGCCTGGGACTCCTCGAGGAACTTCCTGCGGGACAACACGACGTTGTTCCGGTTCTTGTCCAGCTCGATGATGCGGCACTCGAGCTCCTGGCCCACGTAGGGCTGGAGGTCACGCACGCGGCGCATCTCGACCAGTGAGGCCGGAAGGAAACCACGAAGTCCGATGTCGAGGATCAGTCCGCCCTTGACCACTTCGATCACGGGGCCGGTCACGGTCTCGTCCTTGGTCTTGATCTCTTCGATACGGCCCCACGCGCGCTCGTACTGGGCGCGCTTCTTGGACAAGATCAGACGCCCATCGGCGTCCTCTTTCTGGAGAACCAGGGTCTCGATCTCATCCCCGATGGACACGACGTCAGATGGGTCGACGTCGTTGCGGATGGAGAGTTCCCGGAGCGGGATAACGCCCTCAGACTTGTATCCGATATCGAGCAGGACCTCGTCCTTCTCGATCTTGACGACGGTACCGGTCATCAGGTCACCGTC
Organism: Actinomycetota bacterium; assembly: GCA_046715095.1. Taxonomy (GTDB): domain Bacteria; phylum Actinomycetota; class CADDZG01; order CADDZG01; family WHSQ01; genus WHTI01. Next base: position 6,205 of record JBKJZQ010000159.1, read on the forward strand.
GTCGAACGGCTTGATGGTGGCGTCGATCGCCGCCATCAGCTCTTCCATGGTCTCGCCCACGTCGTTCTCGACGATGATGCCCCCGGCGAAGGTCTCGCCCGAGGTCGAAGGTGCTGTGCGGGTTATCGTGCCGCCGTGCCCGTCCGGCAGGGTCTGCTCTTGGTTGGCCGACGCTTCCGCAGCGCCGTCTTGCTGGTCACTCATATGGAAAGGGTTCCTCCTTGCAGGGATTGCCCCCCGCAAGGGAGGCCGAAGAAGTATAGGGCCCAGCCCGCCGCCCCGCTCAACCACGCCGTGCATGAGCAGAACTCAGCCTTTCGCCTCCGCCCAATTGGCCCCCGTCGAGGACTCGACCCCCAGGGGGACCTTCATCTCGCACACCGAGGTCATCTCGCGCTCGACCAGCTCGCTCGCCCCGACCGCCTCGTCCTCGGGGACCTCGAAAACCAGCTCGTCGTGGACGGTGAGGATCATCCGCGCCGACAGCTCTGAGGCATCGAGCTCACGCTCGACGTTGATCATCGCCAGCTTCATGATGTCGGCCGCGCTTCCCTGGATCGGGGCGTTGAGAGCCTGGCGCTCGCCGATCGACCTGACCCGGGGATTGCCGCTCCCGAGCTCGGGGAGGTACCTGCGGCGGCCGAACATCGTGGTCGTGAAGCCGTCCGCATAGGCCTGCTTGACGACCTCATCGAGGAAGCCCGCGACCCCCCCGAAGCGCTCGAAATAGACGTCCATGATCTGCTGCGCCTCGGCAACGGGGACGTTGAGGCGCTCGGCCAGCCCGGGCGCACCCATGCCGTACGCGAGCCCGTAGTTCACCATCTTCGCGACCGACCTGTGCTTGGTGTTCAGCTCGCTCGGTTCGAGGTCGTAGATCAGGGCCGCGGTCGCCGAGTTGATGTCCTGATCCTGATTGAACACATCGATCAGGATCGGGTCCTCGGAGAGATGTGCCATAACCCTGAGCTCGATCTGGGAGTAGTCGACCGACAGAAGCACACCTCCGTCGGCCGCCACGAACGCCCGCCTTATCTGCTTTCCGAGATCAGTTCGGACGGGGATGTTCATCAGGTTCGGGTTCGTCGACGAGAGGCGCCCGGTAGCCGCCACCGTCTGGTCGTACGTCGTGTGGATGCGTCCGTCGTCGGGATCTACCAGAGGCGGCAGAGCATCAACGTAGGTGTTCTTGAGCTTCGCCAGCTCGCGGTAATCGAGAAGCGTCTGCACGAACGGGTGCTGATCGACAAGTGTCTGCAGGGCACGCGCGTCGGTCGAGAGCCCGGTCTTGGTGCGCCTGGTCGTCTTCAACCCCAGCTTGTCGTAGAGGAGAACCCTCAGCTGCGTCGGTGAGCCCAGGTTGATGATCTCGCCGGCATACTCGTAACACTCGGCTTCGAGCTCGGCGACGCGCTTGTCGAGCTCTTCCGCCATGCCCCCCAGGTACTCAAGATCGATCCTGATGCCGCGCTCCTCCATGTGGGCGAGCACCGGGATCAGCGGATGCTCGATCTTGAGGTAGAGGTCGGCCATGCCGAGGCGGTCGAGCTCGGGAGCGACCGCGCCTGCGATCTCAAGGGTCGCCCTCGCCCGCAGTCCGGCGTCCTCCCCTGCGATCTGATCGGGTACACCTCCGGCAAGGTCGAGGGTTCCCTGATCGCCGTCGTCCGCGCGTTCCACCCCGGTGACCGCTTTGAGCTCACGGCCCGTGTATTTGCGGGCCATCTCTTCGAGCGCGTAACCGGGCGCACCGGGGTCGAGGATGTAGGACGCGACTTGTGTGTCGAGCACGACGCCGTCGACCGAGACCCCGGCCGCATCGAGGGAGAGATAGAGAGCGCGTGCCCCATGAACGAACTTCTCGACCTTCGGATCCTCGAGAACCCCCCGAAGTCCGGCGACCGCCTCATCGCCCGACACCCCGTCGGGCCCGATAGGAACGAACGCAGCCTTCCCCTCATCGCCCCACGCGAACGCCAGCGAACGCGGCTTCCCCCGCGGAGCAGCCGGAACCATGTCGATCGCGACGCGCCCGGCAGTGGTCAGCGCGGCGGCAAGCTCTTCGAGGTCGCGCGGTGATGCCGCGACGGTCAGCTCGAGTTCGAGTGGCTCTCCCTCGCCTTCGGCCGCCTCGGGTAGATCGGAGAGAAGGCGCTCGAGGAGCGTCCTGAACTCGAGCGAGGTGAACAACTCGCGGACCTGCTCGAGATCCCAGGCCCCCATCTTGAGGTCCCCGATCGCGACCTCTTCGAGGGGCACCTCGCCGAGCGTGGAGAGCCTTTTGTTGATCGCAACCTGCTCCGCGTGCGCGGCGAGGTTCTCCGAGAGCTTCGGCGTCTGTTCCGCCGCATGAGCAACGACCTCCTCCGAGCTCCCGTACTTCTGGATCAGCTTCGCCGCGGTCTTCGTCCCCACACCGGGGACACCGGGGAGGTTGTCGGAGTTATCGCCTTCGAGGGCCTTGAGGTCGACGTACTTGGATGGAGGCACCCCATAGCGTTCCTCTACCGCCTTCGGATCCATCTCGACGATGTCGGTGATCCCCCGGCGGTTGTAGAGGACCTTTATGCGACCCCCGACCAGCTGGAAGAAGTCCCTGTCGCCGGTGACGATGCGCACGTCCACGTCTTCGGCCGCGCCCATATGGGCCAGGTAGGCGATGATGTCGTCGGCTTCATGCCCCGGCATCTCGAACATCGGGATGCTCATCACCTTGAGTACCTCCCGGATGAGAGGGACCTGCGGAGAGAAGAACTCGGGGGACTCGGTGCGGTTCGCCTTGTAGTCGGCGAACTCCTCCGTCCGCTGCAGCGGGGCTCCGGCATCGAGGCAGGCGGCGATGAAATCGGGCTTCTGCTCCTGAAGCAGCTTGATGAGCATCGACGTGAATCCGTACACGGCGTTGGTGTGCGTGCCGTCCGAGGTCTGCAGGTCTTCCGGAAGCGCGTAGAAGGCGCGGAAGGCGAGCGAGTAGCTGTCGATCAGCAGGAGCTTGGGCCGGGATTTCTTCGGAGGAGACATCTTTCTCAGCTTACAATCGAGCCATGACGACTCCCCCAGCTCGCCTGCCGGTAGACCTCCGTGAACTCAACCCGGCCTCGAAGCAGTACCTCGAGGCGATCTTCGAGCTCGGCGAGGAGGGCCAGCGGATCCTCCAGGCCCGTATCTCGGAACGGCTTGGCCTCGCCCCGGCGACCGTGTCCGAAGCGGTCAAGAGGCTCGTAACCGACGGTTACGTCACGACCCAGAACGGCAAGGAGATCGCCCTGACCGACGAAGGCAACACGATCGCCCAGACCCTGGTCAGGAGACACCGCCTCGCCGAAAGGATGCTCGTCGACATCCTCGGCATCCCATGGCACCTCTGCCACGAGCAGGCGGAGGACTGGGAGAAGGTCATGACGTCCGAGGTCGAGGCCGCGATCCTGGCGAAGCTCGACGGCGACGCGACCTGTCCTCACGGCAACCCGATCCCCGGAGAGCCCTCGCCGGTGGAGTGGTCGGAGCTGACTCCCGTCGCCGCTCTCACCGCGGGACAGGAGGGCACGCTTACCCGGCTCCTCGAGGATGTCGAGCTCGATCACGACGTCCTCTATTACCTCGAACAGCACGACCTCATCCCGGGCAGGGATCTGAAGCTTCTGGAGGTTGCCCCCGACGGGACCCGCACCCTCGAGGTCAAGGGCCGGCAGGTCGCCCTCGGCAGCCGCCTAGCCGACAATCTCTGGGTGCTCCCGGCGTAGGACCCCGGCGATCACGCCCGGGCGGCACAACTATCGCCGGCGGCTCACA
>JBKJZQ010000160.1:0-4447 GCA_046715095.1 Actinomycetota bacterium
ACGTGGAGCTTAGGCCGCATACGCCGGGGCCCCAGGCCCCCAAGTCGGGCGCTAAGGGGGCGGCGGCGCGCCCACCCAAGCGGACGAAGAAACCCACCCGCACGGTGGCAGTGATCGAGGACGACAAGCTCAAGGGGAAGACGTTCACGGTTGACGGGGAGCTGTTCATCGGCCGTTCGAGCGACTCCCACATCACCCTCGACGAATCGTACGTCTCTACCAAGCACGCTCGCCTGTTCCAGAGAGACGAGAAGTGCATGCTCGAAGACCTCGGCTCGACCAACGGGACATATCTGAACCGGCGACGGATCACGGCCCCGACCGAGCTTCAGCGCGGCGATCAGATCAAGATCGGCCGCACGATCATGGAGATGCGCAAGTGAGGATCGAAACGGGCGTCCGCACCGATGTGGGCCGGGTCCGAAAGGGCAACGAAGACTCCTATCTCATGGACGAGCCCCTCTTCGGGATCGCCGACGGCATGGGTGGTCACGCCGCGGGTGAGGTGGCCTCGTCGACCGCGGTCGAGGCCTTGTCGAGCGGGGCAGCGCGGGTCAACCCCGAAGATCCGGAGTCGCTCGTCGCCCTGATCAAGGAAGCGAACCGCGCGATCTTCGAGAAGGCAACGAAGGACGACTCGCTTCACGGCATGGGTACGACCTGCACGCTCGTACTGATCGACGCCTCCAAAGTGCACCTCGCGCACGTCGGCGACTCCCGGGCTTATCTGTTGCGGGACGACGATCTCTCGAGGTTGTCGGAGGACCACACGCTGGTCGGGCGGATGGTCAGGGAAGGACAACTAACCGAAGAAGAAGCTGCGAAACATCCGCAGCGGAGCATGATCACCAGGTCCCTCGGCATCGATCCCGACGTCCGGGTCGATCTCAGGTCCTTCGATGTCCGGGACGGCGACCGGATCATGCTCTGTTCCGATGGGCTGACCTCGATGGTCGACGAAGACACGATTAAGCGAGTGCTCCAGCAGAAGAAGGGTCTCCAAGCCGCTGCGGACGAGCTCGTCGATCTCGCCAACGAGGCTGGCGGGGAAGACAACATCACTGTGGTGGTCCTCGATCTGAGCGCCGCCGCCGACGCGCCGCCGCCTCCCCCGCGCTCCGCGTCGCCCGTCGAACTGGGGCCTCCACCGTTATCGGCGTCGCCCTCGAACGACGATCCGGGCTTCGGACGGCGGGTCGTGCGGAAGATAGTCGTCACGCTCGTGATCCTTATGGTCCTGGTGGGGGCCGGGTGGGGTGCGCTGCGTTACTCGCTGAACAACTCCTGGTTCGTCGGCGTCAACGACAAGGATGTCGTGACGATCTACCAGGGGCGACCGGAAGAGATCCTCGGGATCAGCATGAAAGAGGTCGAAGAGGAAACCGGCATCACACTGGAAGACGTCCCCGAGTTCAAACGGGTAGATCTCGAAGAAGGGATCAAGACCGACTCGCTCGAAGAGGCTCGGGCAACCATCAAGGGCCTCCAGGAACTCGTGCAGAATTCGGGCCGCTCTCCACGCGAGAACAAAGAGAGCCCTAACTGATGCGAGCCGCCCGGCGGCGAAACACGGAGCTTTCGCTCCTGATCCTTGCCCTGATCATCGGTTCCGGCGCCCTCGCTCTCGTTGCGGTCGCGCGGAGCACGGACCGGCTGGCCGACGTGATCCCGTTCATGATCGTCGTGGTCGTCGGTTACGTGTGCGCCCACCTGGTCATGAGACGTTTCGCGCGCGAGGCGGACCCCCTCATCCTGCCGCTTGCGGCGATCCTCAACGTGATCGGTCTTGCCGTCATCTACCGGCTGTCACCGAAGGGCTCCGGCCCGGCGCAGGTCTCATGGACGGTCGTTGGTCTCGTCTTCTTCGTCGCCACTTTGATGCTGGTACGCGACTTCAAGATCCTGTCCCGCTACAAGTACATCCTGGGGTTCGTCGGCCTCGGGCTTCTGCTGCTTCCGGCGACACCCCTGGGTACGCCGATCAACGGAGCAAAGCTGTGGATCCGCTTCGGCGGCTTCTCGTTCCAGCCCGGCGAGCTCGCAAAGATCTGTCTGGTGATCTTCTTCGCCGCCTATCTCGCCGAGCGCAAGGAGTTGCTTGCGATCGCGTCCAAGAAGGTGCTCTCGTTCCACATCCCCGACCTCAAGCACTTCGGTCCGCTGCTCGTGATGTGGGGAGTGTCGCTGGCGGTCATGTTCTACGAGAAGGACCTCGGTTCCTCGCTTCTGTTCTTCTCGATCTTCCTGGTGATGCTGTACATCGCGACCGCTCGCTTCATCTATATGGCGTTCGGGTTCCTCTTGTTCTTCGTCGGTGCCTACATCGGCCACCAGGTCTTCTCTCACGTGCAGCTTCGGGTCCGCATCTGGCTCGATGTCTTCAACCCCGATCTGATCCAGGGCGACGCGTATCAGATGGCGCAGTCGTTGTTCGCGCTCGCGACCGGTGGATTGTTCGGCACCGGCTTCGGTCAGGGACGGCCCGATCTCATCCCCGCGGCGCAGACGGACTTCGTGTACTCGGCGCTCGGCGAGGAACTCGGTCTCATGGGCACGGTCGCGATCCTCATGATCTTCATGCTGATCGTTGCCCGAGGGTTGCGGATCGCCGTGCGAGCGCGCGATGACTTCGGACAACTGCTCGCGATCGGCTTGACCGTCACGCTCGGGGTCCAGACGTTCATCATCCTCGGCGGCGTCACGCGCCTGCTGCCGCTGACCGGGATCACGCTGCCGTTCGTCTCGTACGGCGGATCGAGCCTGCTCTCGAACTTCGTCTTGATCGCGCTGCTGATACGCATCTCACATCAGAGCGCCTCCCAGCCCGATCCGGCGGCGACCGCCGAGATCCTCATCGGGGGCCGGGGCTCGGTGCCTCCCTGATGGAACGACAGATCCGCAGGGTCGGGATCGGCCTCATAGCCCTGTTCCTCGCCGTGTTCGTGCAGCTCAACTACGTGCAGATCTTCGCCGCCAACGACATCGCCAGCAACGGGTCGAACGTCAGGGCCCTCATCAAGAAGTACTCCGTGAAGCGAGGGTCCATCGTCACCTCGGACGGCGTCGAGATCGCCAAGAGTGTCGTCACCAAGGGCAAGTACAAGTACAAGCGCACGTACCCGGAAGGCGCGCTCTACGCGCACATCACCGGATACCTGCCGTTCGCAGGTGAGGCGACGGGCATCGAAGCCGCGTACGACGACGACCTCATCGGAGAGGGCGGCACGCTCTCGATGCAGGACATACAGGACCGCTTGCTGGGCTCTGGGGAACGGGGTGACGACGTCATCCTGTCGGTCGATTCCCGGCTCCAGGAGGCGGCCCGCGACGCCCTCGGTGACAACGTGGGGGCGGTCGTCGCGCTCGACCCGCAAACCGGTGAGATCCGCGCGATGTACAGCAGCCCCACCTTCGACCCCAACCCCCTCGCGTCGTTCGATGCCGGCGCCGCCGAGGACTACTACCAGTCCTTGGACCCGAACTCCGGAACGAGCCCGCTCGTCGGCGTGGCGACCCGCCGGACCTTCCCTCCCGGGTCGACGTTCAAGGTCCTCACCGCTTCGGCTGCACTCGAATCCGGGAGGTACCAACCAGACTCGACCTTCGACGACCCGGACGAGATCGATCTCCCGTTGACCGATCAGACGCTCACCAACTTCTCGAATCAGTCGTGCACCGGTTCTGGGCAGATCGATCTGTTCACGGCGCTCGAGATCTCATGCGACACGACGTTCGCGATGATCGGCCTCAAGATCCCGGACGACATCCGGGAGATGGCGGAGGCGATGGGGTTCAACGAACCTCTCCCGCTCGACACCGGCAGCGCGCCGAGCACGTTCCCCACGATCGAAGACGACGAGGAGCCGTTGCGTGCGTATGCCGGGATCGGGCAGGGAAATGTCGCGGCCACCACGCTTCAGATGGCGGTCGTCGCGGCAACCATCGCTAACGACGGCGAGGTCCCGAAGCCCCGGCTCCTCCAGAAGGTCATCGATGCGTCGGCCGGGGTCGTTAACGAACCTGAACCCGAGACCCTTGGACAAGCGATGTCGGCCACCAGCGCCGCTGAGGTCACGGACATGATGGTGGCGGCCGTCGAGAGCGGGACCGGGACGAACGCTCAGATCACGGGCGTCGAGGTCGCCGGCAAGACCGGGACCGCGCAGAGCGTCGAGGGCGCCAACCCTCACGCGTGGTTCATCTCCTTCGCGCCGGCCGACGACCCGCAGCTCGTGGTCGCCGTTTTCGTTCAGAACGGAGGTTCGTTCGGAGCCGAAGCGACCGGTGGGCTCGTCGCCGCCCCGATGGCGAAAGCGATCCTCGAGGCCGACCGGCGCCTAAGAGATTGGTAGAAGGAGGCCTCCTCGGGGGCCGGTACCGGATCGGGGACCGCATAGCGGCAGGAGGCATGGGGGTCGTCTACCGGGCCCACGACGAACGCCTGGGG
>JBKJZQ010000161.1:0-6189 GCA_046715095.1 Actinomycetota bacterium
CCGCCCATCCGATCGCGACGCCGATAAGGATCCCTACCACCAACGCCCCTGCGATAGCAGGCCACCGCGGGCGCGGAGGACGATAGATCGCCATCAGCCGCGCACCAGGAACGCCGCTACCTGACCGGTCGTGTCCGCGCATCCGGCGGACACCGCCTCGAGGACCTGATTCGGATCGGAGAACAGGCTGAGGTCGATCAGGCGCGCTCCCGTGAGCATGGTGACCACGGGGGCAACGGAGACCGGTCCGAGGTGCCGGACCATCCTCGTCACTTCACTTCGGATCTTGCCGGCCATGACATCCGCCGGACCGGTCAAGACCACACCGCGACCACGGATCGCGATCGTGGCCCGGCGGTCGATGACTGCGTAGTCGCGCTCACGTCCCTGCCCCGAGGTGAACACCGTGTAGAAGACATCACTCAAGACCAGTGCCGGATCGTCGAGAGCGTCTTTCGCTACGACGGCCAGGTCCTCGTCGCCCATGGCTTCGGAACCTCCGGCCTCGGTACCTCCGGCTCCGGAGTCGAGCGCGACCGAACCGGTGGCCGTGATGCGCATGGCCCGCCGTTCGGTGATCGCCTCCGTCTCGATCTGGATCGTTTCCGGGGACGCCCCCGCATCGACGGCGGCTGCCTCGGCCTCCCTCTGAAGCTCGGCGAGGGCTTCAGGGGTCCAACGAGACATCCCCCTCTCCACCTCGACCCGTACGAGAGAGAGGGCGTCACCGACGGATGAGATCACCTCCGCATCCACAGGGATCGAGAATGGGGTCTGCGAAACCTGAGACAGCATCGGTATGAGCGCCCCTGCCCCGCCTCCCAGCCCCACGATCGACGGCGCTGCCAGGTCATTGCTCAGGGTCGCCTCTCGCACGACCGCCGCGATCTTGTGGGCCGCCATCTCGAGAGTCTTCTCGGCCAGTCGCTCCCACGCGTCACCGGTCTCCCGAGCGAGTGCCTCGAAACCCATCTGGGCGGCCTCCTGGTCGCCGGCCGCGTAGGCATCCGGAGGGACCCTGCCGAGAGCGTTCGCCGCGCAGGTAACGGTCAGAGCGAACCTCTCCCCGCCGGTCGTCTCGATTACGACGTGATCTTCGGCATCTTCTCGTTTGGGAGCGGCCAGGACGGCGCGGGCACCGGCGAGCTCACCGGGGGATGCGAAGGCGCAGTACCTGAGCCCTGAGATGTGCGCCGAGCGAGGTCCGACATCGGCGATCTTGAGCTTCCCTCGAGATCTGCGCATGCGGATCAGACTTCCGCCGGCGACGCCAACGACCCGGACGTCGAGGCTCCGCACGCAAGTGACATGTTCGAGGACGCGGATGTACGCGAGCAGGGGGCGGCCACCCTTCACGATGCTGACGTTGGTGCTGGTGCCGCCGACCTCGACGACGACGCCGTCGGTCACGGACAGATGTCTCAGGGCCCCGGCGATCGAAGCCGCCGGTCCGCTGAATGCGGTCAGGATCGGATGACGTTTGAGGGAACGGATGTCGGCCGCGCCGCCATCCCCCCGCATGACCAGCAACGGGGTCTCGCCGATGCGAGCGGCCACCGCGTCCTCGACCACCGAGGCGGTTCCGAGCGCGGTGGGGAGGATGCTTGCGTTCAGCGCCGCGGTCACCGTGCGCATCTCGAGCCCGTAGAGACCGGTTAGTTCGTGACCGGCGCAGGCCGGGACGCCGAGTTCCTCAGCTATCTCGAGCGCAAGCCACTCCCCCCGCGGGTCCTCGACACCGAAGGCTTCGGAGATCGCCAGTGCTTGCGCTCCCCGGTCGATCAACCCGTGAACGGCACGTTCGATCTCATCCCGGTCCACTCCGGCGGTGACGTCGACGAACGCGTGCAGGGTCCGCAGCGTGTGCCCGGGAGCGAGACGGATGTCGCCGACGCCCGTCCGCTTCCTGGTTCGCCTGAGGTCTGGGCGTCGCCCGATCCCGAGGACCCCGACCGTCGCGGTATCACCCTCGAGGAGCGCGTTGACCGCTTGAGTGGTCGAATGCGATACGAGGGCCACAGGGCCGAGGCCCTCGCGATCGAGCGCCTCCGCGAGCTCCCCGATGGCATCCGCGACCCCCTCGGACACCCCGATCGCGGACCCATGCGTGGTGGGCACGATCGCCCGGGCGACGATCTCATGACTGAGCGGATCGCACGCGACGGCCTTCGTGAAGGTCCCACCCACGTCGACCCCGACCCGGACTTTCACCGCTCAGCCCTCCCCGGCGGACGCCGGCTGGACCTCCGGAACGTCCTCGGCCGCCGTCGCCGTCTGGACCGGGAGCACCCTCTTCTCCCGGCGGGGCAGGATCACGAAGATCCAGATCGCACCGGCGATGTAGATGAGAGCAAGAACCGCCTGCGTCAAGAGCGTCTGGGTCGTCGGATGCCAGCCCGTCAGTTCGGCAAGGAAGATCGGGAGCCGCGGGACGCCCTCGAGGAACGTGACGGGGATAGTCGCCGACTGCTGCAGCGACCGGACCGCGTTCCCGGCGAAGGCGACCGACAGGACCATGATCAGCACCACCGCGGTCCCGAGGAAAAGCTTGATCGGCACCTTGCGTCCGGCGCGGAAGATCGAGAACCCGACCCCCACCAGCACCGCTAGCCCGAGCACCGCTCCGAGGACCACCCACTGCGTGAGCCCCCGAGCGAACGAGAGGAGCGCTTGATAGAAGAGCACCGTCTCGAACCCCTCGCGGTAGACCGCGGTGAACCCCACGCCGGCCAGAGCCAGCGTCGATCCGGTGGAGGCCGCCGTCCACACCTTCGCCTTGACGAACTCCATCCAGCGTCGGTGTTCGAGGCGCGTGATGAGCCAGAAGGAGACGTAGAAGAGCATCACGACGGCGAGCACTGCGGTTGCCGCCTCGAGCAGCTCGCGCTGGACCGGGGCGATATTGATCAGAACGGCGGCAACGACGAACGTGAGGACCGTTGCGACACCCGCCAGTCCGACGCCCTTGATCACGGCGCCCTTGTAACGTCCGTTCCGACTGGCCTCCAGATATCCGAGGATCGCGGCAACGACGAGGACCGCCTCGAGGCCCTCCCGGAACATGATCATGAACGAGTACCCGGCGGCCAGGATCGGGGCGGCCAGCCCGGGCTCTGCCAGCACGCGTTCGACGTCGTCGAGGCCACGTTTCACCTCCGCAGCGGTATCCTCCACAACGTCCACCGCTATCCCCGCCTCGATCTGATTCCTGAGGTTCGCGAAGTCCTCTTCGAGCGTGAGCGTGAGCGCCTCATCCCTCACCCTCAGCGGGATCTCGACGAACTCGAAATGGTCGAGGTAGGCATTCCTTGCCGCGGTGTAAGCCTCCTCGGCATCGCCGTTCTCGTACAGCTCCACCGCGCGGTCGATGAGAGCGCGAGCCTCGTCGAGCTCGACGATCCCCTCGCCGGGGGTCACATCGACCCCCTGCGCCAGCGCGGGGCCGGCTACCGCAAGCGTCGCCAGCAGCGCAAGTACAGGAACGAGAAGGAGCCTGAGTCTCACTCAGCCGCCTCGAGCCCCGCAAGCGCTTCGTCCAGCAACTCGCGGATGCGTTCGACCATCGCGTTGATGTCGACGACGGGCGCCCCAGCCTGGATCTGGCTGCGAAGCTCCGCACCGAGCAGCGGCTCGAGCTCCGCGTTCACGGCTTCGGCGGCCTCGATAACGGCGGCCTCGATGACCTCGTAGTGCTCGAGATACGCCTCGGCCGACAGCTCGGCGGCCCTTTCGGCGTCCCCGGCTTCGTACGCTTCGACGAGCTCGTCCAGCAGGGCGTTGATCTCGGCGACTACGGCGGGGGGGTCGGACTGAACGACCGGCAGGGCACCGACCGTCTCTTCGAGCTCATGCCCGATCAGATCGGTCGCGGCCTTGACGTCGACGAGGCTGGTGAGGGTCTCCGGGGGGCTCACGGATGGGAACGCCGCGGCGAGCGTCTCGAACGCGGCGTCGATCTCCTCGGCTTCCTCCGTCGACGCGGCCTCGACCTCTGACCGGATCCCGTCGTACATCCGCTTCGCCTCGGCGACGAACGCATACCCGTCCTGGTACTCGGGCAGGTTCTTTACCTCTTTGCCCCCAACGAAAGCTTCTTCGTACTCGTTACCGGATGTGGTCAAGAGAGCAGCGATGACGGAGCCTTGATAGCCGGGATCGTTATCGGAATCCCCCGCTACGGCCTCCCTCGCGGCGTCGGTCGCGGCCCCGGCCGCTTCGATCGCAGCCTCGATCTCCGAGATCTCCGCGCCGTCCTCGACCAGCTGACGGGTCTCTTCGACGGTGGCCTCCAGCTCGTCGGCAGCATCCGGGTCGGCCTCCGAGATATCGGGGATCACCGAAGCGAGGATCTCGTGCCCCGGATGGGCCGCGTGAACCAGGGCGCCGGTCTGGTCCCCGTCGCCGTACAGTTCCAGCGCGGCGGCGTGGTGGCCATGAACCTGACCCAGGAGCTCCCCGATGCCGACCGCGCCGGCGTCGATGGTGACGGTCCCGCTTCCCGCTTCGTTCGACCCCGGCGACGGGGCCTCGCCGGGGTCGCCGCAGGCGGCTCCCAGGAGTACCAGGGCGATAGGACCCGCCATCCATCTCCGTGCCTTGTTCACCTGGTTCACGTGCTCAGCCTGCCTCTCGTCTTCAGGGACCCTTATATTTCTTGTTCGGTCCCCCGAAGATTAGGGCCACCTAACCTCCGCCGTCAAACCTCCGGTTAAACCCCTGAGTCAAACCCCGGAGGTACGCTGCTTCCATGCGGGGGATCGATGCGTACCGGGACCAGTTCCCGATCACCGAACGTCGCAACTACCTGATCTCCGCCTCGCTCGGCCCCCTCTCCCGCCGGGCCCACGACGCCACCCTCGAGCACCTCGAGCTGTGGTCCCGGCTGGGCCCCGATGAACTGTGGTTCGACCACGGCATGCCGAAGCTCGAGTTGTGCCGGAAACGGTTCGCCGCGCTGATCGGCGCCGACGCAGACGAGATCGCCATCGTGCCGTCGGTCTCCAGCGGGCTCGCCTCGATCGCCTCGTGCCTCGACTACTCCGAGCGGCCCAAGGTGGTCGCGACCGCGATGGACTTCCCCACCAACCACTACGTGTGGAAGGCGCAGGCGCCGCGGGGGGCCCAGCTCGACGTCGTCCCGACCCCCGATGGGATCAGGATCGAGCCATCCGATGTCGTGGCTCGCATCGACGAGCGCACCGCCCTCGTGAATGTGAACCGGGTGCTGTTCGAGTCGTCGTGGATCCTCGATCTGGGGCCGATCGTCGAAGCCGCCCATCGGAACGGCGCGTACCTGATGGTCGACGACTTCCACGGCACCGGCGTCCTGCCACTCGACGTCCACGCCCTCGGTGTCGATCTCCTCCTTTCGGGTGCGCTCAAGTGGTTGTGCGGGGGCCAGGGCATCGCGTTCCTCTACTGCCGGCGCGATCTTCTCCCGAAGATGCACCCGATGATCGTCGGGTGGTTCGGCACCAAGGAGCCGTTCGACTTCGACCGCTCACGACTCGATCTCAGGGACGATGCTCGTCGCTTCGAGACCGGCACGTCCCCGCTTCCTCAGGCCTGGACCGCGGCCGAAGGGATGGGCATCCTTCTCGAGGTCGGCGTCGAGAACGTGAGGGCCCGGAACCAGATCCTCACGCACCGCATCGTCGAGCGCGCGAACGAGCGGGGCATGGAACTGCTGTCGCCGGAGGACGATTCCCAACGTGGCGGCCTCGTCAGACTGCGCGTTCCCGGAGGCCGGGCGAAGGCGGAGGAAACGCTCCACGCGCTATTAGCGCGGGACGTCGTCCTCGATCAACGTCACGACGCGCTCCGCATCTCTCCGCACTTCTTCAACACCGAAGACGAGATCGACTCGTGCTTCAAGGAACTGGATTCGGTCCTCGACTAGTTCGTTAGCCGACCTCTTTGAGTTCCCGTTTGATCTCGGCGATCTCGTCTCGGAGGCGGGCGGCGTACTCGAACTGGAGTCCCTTAGCGGCCTCGTGCATCTCCTCCTGCAGTTGCAGCATCAAACGCTAGAGCTCGTCGGGTGTGCCCTTGATGTCCTTCATCCGGCTCTTCGACTTGGTCGGGACCGGGGCAGACTGCCGGTGGCCGGCACCGTAGATCAAGATGTCGGTGACGGCCTTGAGGATCGATTGTGGGTCGATCCCATGCTCCTCGTTGTAGGCGAGTTGT
>JBKJZQ010000162.1:0-7870 GCA_046715095.1 Actinomycetota bacterium
CGAGACCTTCGATGCCGAGGGGTGGCTACACACTGGAGACATCGCCGAGATCGACGCCGACGGTTTCGTCAAGATCGTCGATCGCAAGAAGGAACTGATCATCACCGCCGGCGGCAAGAACGTTGCCCCGTCCAACATCGAAAGCATGCTCAAGGCTCACCCCCTGATCTCGCAGGCCTGCGCTATCGGGGATCGCCGCAGGTTCATCTCCGCCCTGATCGTCCTCGACCCCGAGGCGTCGATGGCCTGGGCAAAGGCGAACGGGGTGCCGTTCGAGTCGGTGGAGAGCTTCGCCACGAACGAGCGCGTTCATGCCGAGATCCAGAGGGCGGTCGACGAGGCCAACTCGCACCTCAACGGGGTCGAACAGGTCAAGAAATTCTGCATCCTTCAGACCGAATGGACCCCGGAGTCCGAGGAGCTCACGCCGTCCCTCAAGCTCAAGCGCCGGGTGATCCTCGAGAAGTACGACGACGACATCGAGGCGATGTACGCCTGAGCATCGAGCTCGCCTGGCTAGCGTCTCTTCCTGGAGCCCGGGTGGGCTCTGGGGCGTCCTCGAGTTCGGCGAGGAGTAGGGGCATCTCCGGGGGGCCCAACTCTGGAATCTAGGACAAGAAGGCATCTTTCCCCCTTATTGCCTCACGTCAAGATGCCCGCGAACGGGTGCTTCGTTGCCTCACCTTAGATGCCCGCGAAATGGTGCGGCCTTTGACCCCCTTTTCACTCGACTTCTGCTTCCGTTTGGCGAGGTGGTGGTCGCGGCCGCGGCTTGCTTTCACGAGGCCGCTCCTCTCGCCGAAGGGACGATCCGCGGCGAAGCAGTGGACTGCCCCCGCCATCACTACCTACCTCTTTGACCTGCGAACCGGGCGCAATCTCTACCCCTATCCGATCTATCCGGAGTGGAAAAAGAGAGAAGTCGGGGACCTCAATCTCCCGATCTTTCCCTGCCCGCGAGGAAGCTGGCTGGATTCGGGTGACTCTGACCGCCGCAGGGCTTCAGCTGAGGCCGTCGTCGACTTCGACTGCTTGACGTCGGAAGGAACGTTGAAGAAGCGAGCCTTCACGCCGGGCACGTTCCTCACCCGGGCCTTACCGGTTACTCCAGCCTTACCGGATCACCGCGCCGAACCATGCCTTCCGTCAACACCTCTCCATAGACCCCTACGTTGACGTTGTTGTGCCGCGCAGCGGTTCGCAGGATACCGGAATCCTTTGGTAGGTCACCTTGGGGAAGTGTGGTCATAACGCACCGAGGGCAGGGGCCGGTGAGGCGGATACGTGCTTCATCTCCTATCGCCAACGTTTGGTCTATCCAGGCGTTCTCGACGAAGTCCTTCTCGTCTGAGTCCATCTTCACGACTACGTTGGGACGAAAGCGTCGCACCTCAAAGCGCCCTTCTGGATACAGTTCGCGCAGCCGGTCGATCGTGGCCGTGGTCAACACGTGCATCACGGATAGGTCGAAGAAAGTCCCTAGCGGCATCTTCTCGTCCGTGACGGTCTCCCTATGATCCAAACCCTCTATGTCCGGCCAGTACTCCTCCAGGCTTGGATCTTGCGGAGCGGTGGTGGCGAATTGCACTTCGCGCCCAACTGCATCGGACAGGATTGAGCTCAGAGCGCGCTCGTCGCTCGTCGCTATGGTGCCGTCCGGAAGAGTTATCCGAACCGGAGGTAGGTTCTTGCCTGGGCTCGGAGGCTCTACGAAGGCGGCCCGACAGAAAAAGAGGTTGGGCCACTTCTTGGGGTTCTTGGCGCTGGCGACCATGCCGGTGTCCGGGTCAATCAAGGCATAGGCGCGATCACCAAGCACGCCTCGCTTGGTGATGTAGGTGGAGTTTAGTTCCTCCCCCATCATCGACTTGACGGGATGCCGCCACAATGACACAACCTCGCCGATGGAAACCTGTGTTGTATCGGCTGCGACCGCCATCAAAGATCCCCTCCTCCCTGCCTGTAGTTCGGCGAATCATCCCAGTCGGCGATCAACTTCGCAAGGGTCCGTTCAGCGGGGGAGGCGTTCCAGGGACTGCAGCCCGGAAATCCGGGGATCCACGAGAAAGGCACGTGAAGCTCACCTGACCCTGCAAGGAAAAGTGGGTCTCACATGGCGACGGTGAGTGTAGTGGTCGAGCTCCAGGTGGAAGTGGATGATCGCCCAGATCCCCTCGCGGTCGAGCAGGCGGTGGTCGCCGAAGGACGGAGAGCCGCCCGAGCGAATCCCCGACCGACTCCTGCTCCTCCACACAGAAAGCGATGAGACACCGCCACTAACGCCGCGGCGAGGGCAAGGCGCGAGGAGCGCTGCGTGCACTAACGCTGGTCCTTCACCCACGCGCCGAGCAGGCCGCGGTAGTGGTCGATGAACTTCTCGTGTTCGAACACCGGGAAGGTCGTCTTGATCGTGTCGACCAGGAGCGCGTCGAACTCGGAGCTGCCGACGTAGTCGACCGTAACTTCGTCGATCTCCGGTAGGTGCACGGCACAGAACTCGTTGTACCGCTCGGTCTCGAAGTAGTCCTCGGCCATCACGCGGTAGTGCTCCAGCTTCTCCTCGTAGGAGAGCTTCGGGTCGTCGCCGATCTTGAAGTACCGGTCCATGTCCTGGTCGATGCGCATCCGCCTGTCCGTGATCGTGCAGAAGACGCTCCACTTGATCAAGGTCTTGATTGCCCAGGGGAAGTAGTAGTGGAGGCTGGTGAGGGCCAGGTCGGGGGCCGCGTTCGCGTAGTCGATCGGGTAGACCTCTCCGTCCTTGATGAGTGTTTCGCAGGAGTTGAACTCCCAGCGGAAGAACGCGTTGATCAGTTTCCCGATCGAGATGACCTCGGCCCCCAACTCCGGCGTGAGGAAGTCATGCGACACCTGATAGCGGTCGTACATCGGGCGGTCGGGATCGAAGCGGACGACCAGGGTCTCGGCACCGATCGAAAGGCTCCGCGCGAAGACGTCGAACCCATCGACGGCCGCCTGGAGGTGCATGAGGCGCTCACCCGATTCGTCGTAGCGGACGACCAGATCCTGAGGATCGGCGATGCGGGTCACCCCGACCCACGCTCCGCCGTCGAACGGCTTCATGAACAACGGGTACCCGACCTGACCGGCGACCTGCTGCAGATCGAACGGGAGGTTGTACTTCTTCGACATGTCGGGGAAGCGGGGGTCGTGCGGCGGTACCTTGTGCGGCACCATCCACGTCTCGGGAACCTTGAGGCCGAGCCTCATCATGGCGCAGTAGGCCGAGTGCTTGGTCATCGCCTGGAACGTGAACGGGTTGTTGAGGAGGTACACGTCGTCCATCAGGGCGACCTTCTTCAACCACTCCCGGGACAGCGTGTACCAGTGAGCGAGACGGTCGATCACGAGGGCGTGGCGAGGGATCGCTCGGAGATCGAAAGGCTCGTAGGTAACCCGTTCGGTCAGCAGGGCGTGTGAGACGCCGTCGTAGTCGATGGGGCCACCCAGGCGCCGGACGATCGCCTCGAAGGCGCCCGGCCAATCCTCTTCGGTTCCCAACACGAGGCCGATCAGATGATTCTTCGCCACTTCGTTCCTCTCTGGTCCTACACGAACCTCGGTAGGTGGTGCGCAATCTGTGCCCGCCACGAGGACCAGTCATGCGGGACGTCGTGGCCCCATAGATCCAGCTCGTGACGGATGCCGTTCGCGTGAAGCCTGCCGGCGAAGGCCCTGGTCGAGTCGAGCGCTCCGGTGGTGTCTTCCCACATCCCTTGTCCGGCCACGAGCACGAGGTTAGCGCGACCCCGCAGCCACTCCAGATGATCGTCGTCCATGTGCTCTACGTAATCCATCGGGTTGTTGAAGTACACCGCGTCACCGCGCTCTCCCCATCCATGGTTCCCGATGTCGTACACACCGCTGAGACAGATCGCGAGCGGGAACAGATCGGCGCGCTTTAGGCACAGGTTCGCGGCATGGAAGGCGCCGAAGCTGCATCCGGTCGCGATCGGTTCCTGGGGGCCGCCCGAGTCTTCGAAGATGAACGGGACGACCTGGTTTACGATCCAGTCCTCGAACATCGAGTGCCGGCGCGCTCGTTCCTCGAGCGGCACGCTCTCGTCGTCCCAAGTCGAGGCGTCGAAGCTGTCGACCGCGTAGACCTTGACCCGCCCCTCGTCGATCAGATGAGCGATCGAGCCGATCATTCCGTTGTTCTCGTAGTCGTAGCAGGCACCCTGTTGCGAGGGGAAGACGAGCAGCGGCCGACCGTAGTTCCCGTAGGCGATGACGCCCCCGCCGGCACCGATCGCTGGCGAATAGATCGAGAGATGATCCCGTCTCATGTCCACATCTGTTCGATCAAGGCGACGAGGGGAGGGTCGAACGTGTCGCGCCAAGAGGTCCAGTTGTGGCCGTCCCGGTTCTCGACGAGCGACACATCGTAACCCTGCCGCCCGAGGGCGGCGCGGACCGCCCGGTTGTTCGCCAGGTTCTCTTCCACGAGGCCGCAGGCCATCGCCACCGGGATCGGGAACGCCCAGTCCTCGGCGGTCAGCACCTCGCCCACGAAGCGGCTGATCCGCCGGAACCGGGGGAAGCCCGACTCCTGCTTGTCGAAGCGCGTGCGGAAATAGCTACCGGACTGGAGGTATAGCCCGCCGAACGTGGCGGGGCTGCGCCGGTGGGCGTAGAGCATCGAGAGCGCGCCGAGGCTGGCACCCATCCCGATACGGGAGTTGCGCCCCGGTGGGGTGGGGGCGATCCGGAGCAGCTCGGGCATCATCTCGCCGACCAGTGAGCGCGCATAGGCGGCCGACGCTGAGTAGATCTCGTTGCGATCGACGGGGGCCAGCAACGCGGCCCGGAACCGCGGCAGCCGCCCCTGCGGCATCAATACCTCGAAGAAGTGCGTGAGCGAGGAGTAGTTGCCGAACTCGGGTCCGTCGTTGACGACCAAGAGCGGCAGAGGTTGGTCGTCGTCCGCACCGGGGGGCGACCACACCACGCACGAGACGTGCCCCCGGACGGCGCGGCAGCGAAGCTCGATCTGCCGCAGCGAGCCCACGGCCGGCGCCGGTTCTTGCACCCATGCTGGAGTCTCGTAGCCCGGCATGGCCACGACCGATTTGTCGCCGAACGCCCCCGGTGCTCGGAGGTCGTTGTACGGATCGGGAACGGTCTCAGACGTTCCATCCGCATGCACGAGCTCGATGAGGTACTCCATACGGTCGGTGCCGGGGAGCGGGAAGTGGAGGGCCCAGCCCCCCTCGTCCTCGTCGTAGCCGAAGTCGGGACCGCCGCGGGGCCTGCGGATCTCCTGGTAGAGCCGCACCGCGGCGAGCTCATGGTCGGGGTCGGGGACCGTGAAGGTCACCGTCGACCCGCTTACAGACGGACCGCCCACGGTGGCTCCTATGGTGTTGTTCTCCATCCGGTTCCCGTCTCGGCGGCTGGGACGCCCACAGTATGGCTGGCCCGAAAGCTTCAGAAGCCCAGCCGAGTCCCCCGGGTAAACTCGGGCTATGGGCGATGAGCTGTTCGAGAGGTGGAAGAAGCGCTACGAAGAGGCGCATCTCCGTGAGGATGTCGATTTCGACACCCTGTCGAGTGTCCCGGTCGAGCCCCTGTACGGCGGCGAGGAGTCGGCGCGCGACCCGAAGATGGGCGTTCCCGGCGAATACCCGTTCACCCGGGGCATCTACCCCACGGGCTACCGGGGACGGTTGTGGACCATGCGTCAGTTCGCCGGGTTCGGGACCGCCGATCAGACCAACGAGCGGTTCAAGTTCCTCACAGGTCAGGGTCAGACGGGATTGTCGGTCGCCTTCGACATGCCGACCTTGATGGGCCGGGACTCGGACGATCCGCACTCGCTCGGTGAGGTCGGGCGATGCGGTGTGGCGGTGGACTCGCTCGCCGACATGGAAATCCTGTTCGAGGGGCTCAACCTCGAGGACATCACGACCTCGATGACGATCTCCGGGCCGGCCCCCATGCTGTTCGCGATGTACATCGCGGCGGCGGAGAAGCAGGGGGCCGAGATCTCGAAGCTGGGCGGGACGTGTCAGACCGACATCCTCAAGGAGTACATCGCTCAGAAGGAATGGCTGTTCCCGCCGGAGCCGCACCTCAGGCTGACCGGCGACATGATGGAGTACTGCTCGACCGACGTGCCGAAGTACCATCCGCTGTCGATCTCCGGCTATCACATAAGGGAAGCCGGCTCGACGGCGGTCCAGGAGCTCGCGTTCACCGTCGCCAGTGGGTTCGCTCACGTCGAGCTCGGTATCCGCCGGGGTCTCGATGTCGACGACTTCGCTCCGGGGCTCAGCTTCTTCTTCAACTCGCACATCGACTTCTTCGAGGAGATCGCCAAGTTCCGCGCCGCTCGCCGCATCTGGGCGCGCTGGATGAAGGAGCGTTACGGGGCGAAGAAGGAACGGTCGTGGATGCTCAAGTTCCACACGCAGACCGCGGGTGTTTCGCTCACAGGCCAGCAGCCCTACAACAACGTCGTGCGGACCGCGACCGAGGCCCTCGCGGGGGTTCTCGGAGGAACGCAGAGTCTCCACACCAACTCGCTCGATGAGGTCATGGCGCTCCCGACGGAAGAGTCGGTCGAGATCGCGCTGCGGACCCAGCAGATCATCGGCTATGAGACCGGTGTCACGAACGTCGCGGATCCGCTCGGTGGGTCGTGGTTCCTCGAGGATCTAACCGACAAGACGGAGGCCGCGGCCGAGGAGTACTTCGCCACGATCCTCCAGATGGGCGATGACTCGATCCTCGACGGAATGCTCGCCGGTATCGAGGAGGGCTACTTCCAGAAGGAGATGGCCGACGCCGCGTTCCGCTACCAGCAGCTTCTCGAGCAGGGGAAGAAGGTGATGGTCGGGGTCAACCGCTTCACGCAGACCGTCCAGGCGTCCCCCGAGGTCCTGTTGATCGGTCCCGAGATCGAGGAGCGCCAGACGAAAAGTGTCGCCGAGGTCAGGGCGAACCGCGACGCGAAGCGAGCCGAGGATGCGATCGTGGCCCTGAGGGCGATGGCACGCGACGAGTCGCAGAGCTCGGTGCCCGTCCTGGTCGAAGCGGCCAAGGCCTACGTGACCCTCGGCGAGATGGTCGAGGCCTTGAAAGAGGAATGGGGCGTCTACACCGAGCCCCCGATGTTCTGAACCGATCCGACGCCAGGAGGCTCAGTGATCTTCGAACAGTTCTACCTCCAGGGCCTCGGGCATGCCTCCTATCTCGTTGGGGATGAAGCCACCGGGCGCGCTCTGGTGCTCGACCCGCAGAGGAACGTAGATGTTTACTTCGAGGCTGCTCGGCGGCACGGTCTCCGGATCTCGTACGCGGTCGACACGCACGGTCACAACGACTACCTGAGCGGGTTGACCGAGCTGAGCACTCGCCAGGACGTCAAGCTCCTGGGCTTCGAGGACGCCGAACTCGGTTACGAGCATCAAGCGGTCAAGGATGGCGAGTTCCTCGAGATGGGGGACGTCGCGTTCGAGGTGCTGCACACACCCGGCCACACGCCCGAGCACATCAGCCTTCTCGTCTATGACCGGACCGTAGGAGATACCCCGGGAATGATGCTGTCGGGCGGAGCGCTGCTCGTTGGTGACATCGCCCGGCCCGACCTGCTCGGAGGCGAAGAGGTCGCGACCGCGGCGGCCAAGACCTTCTGCTTCACGATCCAAGAGAAGATCCTCTGGCGTCTCGACGACGAGGTCGAGGTCTTCCCCACGCATGTCTTCGGGTCATTGTGCGGCGGCAATATCGGAAGCCGTTTGTCCACCACGATCGGTTTCGAGCGCAAGACGAACGAAGTGCTTGCTCGCGTCTCCTCGTCGGAGGAGTTCGTTGAGGAATGCATCCGGATGGATAATCTCCCCGC
>JBKJZQ010000163.1:0-5209 GCA_046715095.1 Actinomycetota bacterium
CGAGAAGACCGGCGGCGAGACGAAGATCGTGCGCCTGCTTACGCCCGCTCGTTTCGTCCCGCTCGTCCGCGGAGGCCCCGAGTGAGGAGAGCGCTCATGATCGCGGCGCGGACGAGGCCCAGGCGAAGGTGGTCGAGGAGATGTGCAAGCTGAACGCGTCGCGCCCGTTCACCGACGTGGTCCAAGCGGGAGACAACGTCTACGACCTCGGTGATCCCGCCGACATCGAGCCACACTTTACGGAGCCTTTCGCTTGCCTCTTCGAGAAAGGCGTGGAGTTCCACTCGGTCCTCGGGAACCACGATGTCGAGACCGACGGCGGGGCGGCGCAGCTCGCGGACGCCAGGTTCGGGATGCCGACGCGGAACTCCCACCTGGTCCCTGGGGCCGGTGTCTTTCGTCATGCTCGATAGCAGCGAGGTGCCCTCAGACGATGTCCTCTCGTGGCTCGACGACCGGCTCGCGGCCGCAGGGGTCGATCTGGTCATCAACGGCCACGAGCACCTCTACGGGCGCGCTGAGGTTGGCGACGTCACCTACTGTGACCGGGGGAGGGGGCCGGGACCCTGGGCCCGTGCCTCGAGCCTCTTCCCGAGCCCTACGCGGCGTGCCGTTCGGAGTACGAGTTCGTCGAGTTCGAAGCGACCCGGGAGAGGCTCGTATTGACCGCCCATACCTCGGACGGCGCCACGATCGAGTCCCACGAGGTCTTGAAGAACCCCTGAATGGGTCCCGGAGCCCCAATTCATGCCCCCCCGCCCCCGCCGCCTGTGGAAAACCCGGAAAATGTCCCAGGCGCTGCCTAGGGTGAACCCATGAACGCCATCAGCCTCATCCTTATCGTCCTCTCCGCCCTCCTCGCTGGGGCCGCCGCCGCGATCGTCCTGGCCGCCCGCCGCGAGCCTCCGGACGAGGACATCAGGGCGATGCGGGCCGAGCTCCAGAACCTCGGTCAGCGGGTGTCTCTCGATACGTCTCGGGTCCACGAGCGCCTCGAGGGCATCGATTCGCGCATGACCGAGACCCAGAGCACGTCTACCGGGATGGCCCAGGGGATCTTCGAGCGCCTCGGGCAGGTCCAGACCGCGACCGAGTCGGTCGCCGCCCAGGCGCGCGAGTTCACCCAACTCCAGGATCTTCTGAAGGCGCCCAAGGCGCGCGGGGGCCTGGGCGAAGCGATGCTCGAGGAACTCCTTCGCCAGGTGCTTCCTCCGCAGGCCTACACGATGCAGCACCGGTTCCGTTCGGGCCGCATCGTCGATGCGACGGTCAAGGCGGGCGGCAAGCTCGTCTGCATCGACTCGAAGTTCCCGCTGTCGAACTACAAGCGCATGTGCGACGCAGCCGATGAGATCGAGCGCGCCGACGCGGAGCGAGCCTTCGCCGGGGACGTCGCGGGCCACATCAAGGACATCTCGACCCGCTATATCCTTCCCGACGAGGACACCTTCGACTTCGCGGTCATGTACGTCCCGGCCGAGGGCGTCTACGCCGAGGTGCTGCGGATGAGCCACCGGAAGCAACCGCTGTTCGAACAGGCGATCGAAGCGCGCGTTGTTCCGATGTCACCGCTCAACCTCTACGGCTATCTGCAAACCGTTCTGTTCGGGCTCAAGTGCTTGAGCATCGAGGAGGACGCTAGGCGGATCCTCGACATCTGCGGACGCCTTCACCAGGACGTCAACCGGTTCACCGACGAGTACGACACGCTCGGCCGGCACCTCGGTCACGCCCGCAACAAGTACGAGGAGGGACGTGCCCGTCTCGACCGCTTCCGGGACACGATCGACCGGATGGTCGACCTCACCGATACCGATACCGATACCGAAACTGAGATCGGGATCGGCGACGGCGACGACCGGCCGCCGCTCGAAGCGGTCGGCGACTTCTAGCGCGCCGCGGCATTCACGCCCCCCGGGGCCCTGACCCGGGTACCCGCGCTAGGCGGGCACCCGGGTCAGATAATCGTCGGCGATCTCGACCAGGTCCGCGACCAGGTCCGAGGCGTCTTCGAAGCCGTCGGATCTGAGACGGTCCCGGACCCCGGTGAGCGTCGAGGCGAGCATGAGGATCATGAGATCACCGAGGTTCGGCTCGGGCGCGCGCGTCATCGTCTGGCCCCCTTCTCGGGTTGCATCACGGAGCGGTGCTCGCGCCAGTAGTGGCGCCTGACCGCGGGGCCGGCGGACCATCCCTTCGGGACGCGTATCCGCTTCTTGCAGGTCCGGCACTTCGGAGACTTGACCTTGCCCTTGCCCTCGACCTTCTGGGCCGACGCCTTCTTCACCATCGCCTTCTTCACCAACGCTTTCTCCACCATCGTCACCTCGCGCCCCAGGATTGTGGATCCGGGATGAACGCTAGTGAGGCGGTGTGACACGAGGAGCGATTTCGGCTATCCAGGGGGTATGAGAGCCCTGAGCATCGACGATTACGGCATCGATCACGTGGCGGTGAGGGAGGTGTCCGATCCCGAACCCGGCCAGGGCGAGGTTCTCATCGGTATCAAAGCATGTGCGCTCAACCGTCTCGATATATGGACCTTGACCGGTTCCCTCGGGATCGACATCGCCTTCCCGCACATCCTCGGAGCCGACGCGGCAGGAGAGGTCCTCGAGACTGGAACGGACGTCAAGGGATACCCGGCGGGAACGAGGGTCTTGATCAACCCGGGTTTGTCGTGCGGTGCCTGCGAGCTGTGCCTTGCGGGCGAGCAGTCGGAGTGCCCGCGTTTCTCGATGATGGGCGAGCACGTTCCGGGGACCTTCGCGGAGATGGTCGCGGTCCCCGCAAGCAACGTGTTCCCGGTCCCCGAGCATCTCTCGTTCCCCGAAGCGGCCGCCCTCGGGGTCACGTCGGTCACCGCCTACCGGATGCTCTTTACCCGCGGGCAGATGAAACCGGGTGAATGGGTTCTGATCACCGGGATCGGGGGCGGGCTGGCGATGTCGCTCTTGCAACTTGCGCGCCCGCTCGCCGGACGCGTCTACGTGACGTCGTCCTCCGACGAGAAGATCGAACGCGCTCTCAAGCTGGGCGCCGACGCGGGGATCAACTACAAAGAGAAGGACGTTGCCAAAGAGATCCGGCACATGACCGGGAAGCGCGGTGTTGATCTGGTGGTGGATTCCGCGTCGGGCGATGCGCTCGACGCCGGCCTGCGCGCACTCCGTAAGGGAGGTCGCCTAGTGACGGCCGGGGCGACAGCGGGGGGCAAGGCTACGATCAACGCGCAGCGGCTGTTCTGGAACCAACTGTCGGTGATCGGCTCGACGATGGGATCGCACAACGACTTCTCCGAGATGTTGCGCTACGTCGCAGGCTCCAAGTTGAAGCCCCCGGTCGATAAGGTCTTCCCCTTCGATCAGGGTGCTGCCGCGGTTCGGTACCTGGAGGCCGGCGAGCAGTTCGGCAAGGTCGTCCTCGAGCCATAGCGCGCCACGCTCTTCGGGAAGGGGGTGTCCTCAGGCGACGGCCACCCTAGGACACGGCGTCTCTGACCGCGACCGCGACCGCCTGGGTCGCCAGGGGACCAAGGACGTCGAGGTTTGCCGGCGCGGAGCCTGCCCGCGCCGGCGCCGCGACGGCAAAGGTCACGTCACCGTCATAGCGGGTGTGGGCGGGGCGAACGGCCGTGGTGATGCCGTCCGAGCCTCGTCCCGCCAGCCACTTCGCCTCCTGTTTGGTGAGGTCCCCCTCGAGTGCGACCAGGGCGAGCACGGTGTTCATTGGGAAGTCGCGACCTGTCGGCAACAGTTCCTCCGGCTCTGAGCCGGGCGCCGATGTCCCGCGCAGCACGGTGCCGTCGGCGGCAACGATGTCACCGACCGCGTTCACCACCGCGATCGCAGAGACCGACGCGTCCCCGTGCCGGGCGCGCCCGAAACCGAGCCCGCCGGGCGCGGAGAACTCGAGGCCCGCCCACTTGCCGACCGTCGTGCCCGCTCCGGCCCCGACGCGTCCGTTTTCGACAGCCCCATCGGTCGCGGCATCGCAGGCAGCCCGGCCTTCTCCGTGACCCGGGCGCGCCTGAGGTGAGCCGGTGCCGAGGTCGAACACGACCGCGGCGGGAACGATCGGAACGACGGCGATGGGCGTCTCGTAACCGATCCCTCGCTCGGCCAGCCACCCAGTGACCCCATCGGCGGTTGCCAGACCGAAGGCGCTGCCGCCGGTGAGGACGATCCCGTGCGTCTCCGTAAGCCTGCGATCGAGATCGAGCAGCACGAGTTCACGCGACCCGGGCGACGATCCGCGGATGTCGCACGACGTTACGTTGCCGGCCGGCGGGAGGATGACCGTGCACCCGGTCATGTTCACGGCATCGGTGTAATGACCGACCTTGAATCCGAAGCCGAGGGACCCTGACATCAGGCTTCCTGGTAGCTGTAGCGCTCTTCGAGCCAGGGATCGGCGCGGTTGTGATAGCCGCGCAGCTCCCAGAAGCCGCGCCTGTCCGAGGTGATCAACTCGAAGGTCTGCACCCACTTCACGCTCTTCCACGCGTAGAACTTCGGAACGACCAGACGCAGCGGGAAGCCGTGCTTCGGAGCGAGGTCCTTGCCGTTGTGCGCCCACGCGACCATGACGTCCTCGTCGAGAAGCACCTCGAGCGGAAGGTTTGCGGTGTACACGTCGCCGTCTCCGACGCTCACGTGGGTCGCCGTGTCCTTTAGAGCCGCGAGGTCGAGGATCGTCGTGACCTTGACCCCGGTCCAGTAGTTGTCGAGCTTCGACCAGCCCGTCACGCAGTGGAAGTCGGAGCGCATCTCCATGAGCGGCAATGCCTTGAGTTCCGAGTACGTCAGCGACACGCCGCGCTCGACCTGGCCGGCGACCTCCAGCCTCCAGGTGGCGGCATCGAACCGAGGGACCCCGCCGGCATGGAGTACAGGCCACCCTCTGGTGACCCGTTGCCCCGGCGGGACCCGGTCGCGCTCCGGAAGATCGGAGACCATGATGCTTCCGCCGGACGGCTCGTAATCCTCGACCTCCGGCTCGTCATCCCGAGCACTTGAGCGTGCGAGATCGTTCAACCGCAACTTGACCAGCTTGACGGTCTGGTCGTCCGCCGAGGCCATCGCCATCTTCAACGCTTTGTCGTAACGGCGGCGAGCGCGGCCCCTCGCCTTCTCCTCGGTACCGGGCTTCGCGTACTTCAAGAAGTTGTCCGCGGTCTCGATCTGTTTGAAGATCTGCGCAACTGTGA
>JBKJZQ010000164.1:0-5824 GCA_046715095.1 Actinomycetota bacterium
CGGTCGTCGCCACCAGAGCGCCGGTTTCGGTCAGCAAGCCCTCTCCACGTGAGATCGCGAGTTCAACGAGTTCCGGAACGCTCGGATTCACGTAGACGGTACCGGGATGCTTGATGCCGGCCAGATCCGATGACATCTTCGAAGCTCCTTCTCGGTTCGCTAGGAGGACCAGCCCAACCCTACCAACGCCACTACCAATGGCAGACTAGTGGCGCAGGCACACAGCAGCCCAGCGACCGCGTCCCACTTGAAAGGGCCCACGACTACAGCGAGAGCGGGGCCTCCTCGGCGGGACGCAGAACATTTGAGTAGACTCGGCGCACTTCAGGTGGAGATTGGGTCCGTCGATCGCAGGAGGCTGAAGGCGTGGCAGACGTTCAGGCATACATCCTCATCCAGACCGAGGTTGGTAAGGCCGCTCAGGTAGCGAAGTCCGTCCGTGAGATCGGTGGGGTCGATGCTGCGGAGGATGTGACCGGCCCCTACGACGTGATCGTGAGGGCGTCGGCCGCCAGCGTTGACGACCTCGGCAAGCTCGTGGTCGCAAAGATCCAGGCCGTCGACGGAATCACCCGCACACTTACCTGCCCGGTCGTGCATCTCTAAGCCGAGGATCCGGGACGATCTTCAGGAACTCCTCGACCCCTTCGAACTCGGAGCGGATCTCTCGTCCGAGCAGATCCATGACGACGTCTTCGACCGACGCGCCCTCGTGACAGATCTTGACGACGTTCTCCGTGATGGGCATGTAGCAGTCCTTCTCGCGACCGAGCTCGAGGATCGGCTTACAGGTCTTCACGCCCTCGGCCACCATGTTCATGACACCGATGATCTCGTCGATCTTCCGACCCTTGCCCAGCTCGATACCTACGTGATGGTTACGGGACTGGGGGCTCGCGCAGGTAGCGATGAGATCCCCCACCCCGGCCAATCCCAGGAACGTTAACGGCTGGGCTCCGAACAGCACCGAGAACCGAGCCATCTCGGCCAAGCCTCGAGTCATCACGGTCGCCTTTGTGTTGTCTCCATATCCGAGACCGTCCGCCATGCCGGCCGCGATCGCGATGATGTTCTTGAAGGCGCCTCCGATCTCGCATCCCACGACATCGTTGTTCGTGTAGCAACGGAACGTCGGCGCGTGGAAGACGTCCTGCAGGAACTCAGCCGTGTCGGTGTCCTTACAGGCCACGGTTGTAGCGGCAGGGAAGCCGCGCACGATCTCCTTGGCGAGGTTGGGACCCGTGAGGATCGCTACCTGGGCGTCGGTGATCCCGTCGACCTCCTCTTTGATCACCTCGGACATCCGTTTGCGCGTGTCGACCTCGAGTCCCTTGGTCAGACTCACGTAACGCGGGCCGCTACCGACGATCGCGGCGACATCCTTGAGGACACCGCGGAACCCGTGACTTGGAACCCCCATCACGACGACCTCGGCCCCGGTCAGCGCTTTGTCGAGCTCGCTGGTGGCCAGAAGGGAGTCCGGTAGTTCCAGATCCGGGAGGTATTGAGGGTTCTCGTGATAGAGGTTGATCGTTTCGGCGAGCTCCGAGCGTCTCGCCCACAGGACGGTCTCGTACTCGTTCTTGCGGGCGACCAACGCCGCGGTAGCAGTACCCCACGATCCCGCACCGATGAAAGCGATCTTGGTCACGCCGGAGCCTTTCTCTTCGGCCGCCGGCGATCCGGAACCGCCGGTCTCAGGCCGGCGAGAAGTATCCCGATCTGTTCCATCACTTGTTCGCCGACGCGGCTCCAATCATCCCTGTTATCCGGATCACCGTGGGTCTCCATGGGCGTGCCGATCCTCACGAGGATGTCCTGCCTGGGCGGCCACATGTGTTTCCTGTAGTCCTTCGGCCAGACGTTCGCGGTACCCCACACCGCGCAGGGCGTGATCGGCACTCGTGCCTGAAGGGCCATCCTCGAGATGCCGTTCTTCGCTTCGATCGGATTCAGGTCGGGATCCGTTGTGATCGTGCCTTCGGGGAAGATCACAATCACCTCTCCCCGTTTCAGAGCATCGACCGCGTGATCGAGGGCCATCGGTGCCTCTCGGGTTCCCCTCCTGACCTCGATCTGCCCCGCCCCCCTGAGGATCCATCCGATCCGCTTGTCTTGGAAGAGTTCCGATTTCCCAAGGAAGCGCGGACGCCGGCCGACCTTGTTGACCGCGTAGGCGGCCACGAATGGGTCGAGGAACGCGATGTGATTGAACGCAAGGAGCGCGGGACCCTCCTTCGGGATGTTCTCGAGCCCTTCGAAGTGGCACCGGAACCAGAACTTGAGCCACGGCAGGAGGATCGCCTTGGCAAGCCCATAGGTCGGCTCCATCCGTTCCCGTCCCCCCGTTGAAGAATCCGCTGGAGTCGGATTGTTACACACGCCGAGGCATCGGAGCCCGGGCGGGCGGAGCGATGTCGGGGTGACGATGCCGAGCCGGGGGCCCGCGCCCTGCTCCCCTATGATGTCGCCCGTGAAGGGAAACCAGCTGGTGGTCGTGCAGATATCGGACACGCACTGCGGACATCCTTACTTCGATGGGGAGCTTTTCGACCATGCGCTCGATGAGATCCTCGAACTCCAACCCGATGTCGTCGTCGTCGCCGGGGACCTGACCGCCGAAGGGTATGCTCCTCAGTTCCGACAAGCGAAGAAGTATCTAGATCGTCTTTCGGACTTGGAGATGGTCGTCATCCCCGGGAACCACGACCTCATGAACGTCGGGTTCCTCCACTTCAGGGACGCTTTCGGGAAGTCCGATAGCACGCGGCGGATCCCCTTCCGAGGCGAGGGCGAGGACCCCCTTCACGCCACGATCGTGGCGGTCAACTCCTCGAAGCCCGACTTCGCCGAGGGGGAGGTTGGGCACTATCGCTACGACTGGATCCGCAAAGCGTTCTACGAGCACCCCGACGACTACCGCATCTTCGTCCTTCACCATCATCTCGTTCCGCTCCCCGGAACGGGCCGCGAACGGAACATCGTGTGGGACGCTGGTGACGTGCTCGCCCTGATGACCGAGCTCGAGGTCAACCTGGTGTTGTCGGGTCACAAACATGTTCCGAACGTCTGGCAGCTCGGAGATATGCTTCTGGTCAACTCTGGTACCGCGACCAGCTACCGCGTCCGCGGCTACACCCGACCTTCTTACAACGTGATCGAAGTCGACGACGAACGCGTCCGGATCATCCAGCGTTACCCGGGGATCGGCGAGATCATCGCCGCGAACTACAAGCGCAGCGAACGTCGCCTGTCCTTGAACCCACAGCTCGCCGGGATGTTCAACCGAGGAGCTTGGAACGCATGAACGCCTTGAAGGGGGCAGAATGATCGTCCGCATCTTCGACACAGCCATGGATCCAGACGACATCGAGCGAGCCAAGGAGCTGTTCCGAAACCAGGTGCAGCCCGCGTTCGAGGCTTTCGAAGGATGTCACGGCATCGACATGTACATCGGGGTCGAAGAGCACAGGGGTGAGCTTGTAGAGGCGATGGCGATCTCGAGATGGGACTCGATCGATGCGATGGAGTCGAGCGTCGGGTCCCCCGAATACGAGGTCGCGATGGCCGAGCTCCGAAGACTGTTCGCTCAGGCTCCGATAGTGCGCCTCTTCGAACCACTGGACTGAGGGCAACGCCGGAGGCGTACCCTCCAGAGGTGGCCATCCCTTCTTCGTACGATCCCCTCGCGTTTATCTACAACACCCATTGGGCGCAGCCAGAACGCTTGATGCTGCCGGTAGACAAGTTCGTCCTTTCCGAGCTCAGCCCGGGTGCCCCGATACTCGATCTCTGTTGCGGGACGGGGCAGACCGCCGCGATGTTGACCGCCCACGGGTACGAGGTCATCGGGATAGATGGTTCCGAATCGATGCTCGCCTACGCCAAGGAGAATGCTCCAGACGCCCAGTTCGTATTGGGCGACGCCAGGTCGTTCTCGATGCCCGGGCGATTCCAAGCCGTCGTCTCGCAGTACGACAGCCTCAATCACGTCCTCAGCGTCGAGGAACTGATGGCAGTGTTCCGCAATGTCTTCGAAGCGCTTAGAGGTGGCGGAGTGTTCTTGTTCGACCTAAACACCGAAGAGGGATACCTACAGCGCTGGCGCACCACGTCGATCGGTCACGTCGAGGACGATCACGCGTACATCACTCACCCCACCTACGACCGCGACACGCGTACGGGTGAGTACAACGTCGCCATGTTCTTCCTCAGAGATGGCGTATGGGAACGGACCGACGCCTCCCTCTCGGCACGGTGTCACACGCCCGAGGAGGTTCTCGGTGCTCTCGAGGAGACCGGGTTCGAGGACCGCCGGGTCTACGAAGCCGAGTCCGACCTGAACATGGAAGCACCTGGTCGCAACTTCTACTTCGCCCGCAAGACCTGAGCCTCCTGCTCCGCTTTCTCCGCAACTTTGACGGCCTCGTCTTCGTAGGCCGCGTCGAGCGCCTGCTGCGTGGGATACGCGGCCGCTGCGTGAGGATCCCACGGCTTGACCCGAACCCGCTGCTTCGTCGCGAGTCGTTCGAGGATCTTGAGGGCGTTCGGCTCCTCGTCAGCGTCGCGTAGCTCGACGATCCCCGCGGCGACGCCTCGCTCGAGGAAATCCTTGCCCATGTCGGTTCGGACCATGACCATCGTCCAACCCTCCATGCCGAGCCCACCGCACGACAGGTCCGCGTGCTCGGCGGAGAAGTCGGGGCAATGGTGACACCATTCGTTGGCCGTCGGCCGGGCGTCCTTGAGGGGGAGCTCGATGTCGCGGCCGTCCCTCATCGTGATGATGACCTTGCCTTTGACGTTGACCTTGACGATGTCGTCGAGGTTGAGGCCCATCTCGTGCTGGAGCTTGCCGGTCACGAACGCTTCGTAGTCGAACGTCTCCGTGCACATCAGCCCGATGATGAGCTTGACCGGCCGGGTCCAGCGCTTGATGCCTTCCGCAGCGAGGTTCCTTACCGCGGTCGATTCGCACGAGACTCCGACGATCGCGACGTTCTTCAGTTTCTTCTCGGCCGCCTTCTTCAACCCCAGAGGGGTTGCGCAGTACGTGTAGCGCGAGCCGGCCGCCGCCAGCAGTTCCTCTTTGCTCGTGACCACGCGTGGTTCATCGAGCCACGGGACGGACTCGGATGGGCCGGCCACGACCGCCCCGTCGAGCTCGCCTTCTTCGAGTGCCCATCCCAGAAGGGCGGAGACCGCACCTCCGTCCTGACCCTTATCCAGGGTGCCCTTCTCGGTCGCGCGCACGAGCGTCTTGTAGAGGTACTTCCCGTAGATCTCGTCTTCCCTGCGTCGGCGGCCGTAGATCAACTCTTCGATCACGTTCACTTTCGGGTCCAGCCGAAGACACGCCATGGCACACAACGAGCACCCTTCTTCGCCGTGAACGCAGTTGTCGAAGGGTGAGTTCGGGTCCGTCTGGATCGGGTCGAAGTCCTGAAGCTCGAGAACCTTGTGAGGGCAGGCAACGATGCACGCGGAGCAGCCGCAGCAGATGTCCGTGAAAACGACCTCTTCGTAGAGATGCTTCCAGTGCTTGCGATCGCTGATCGTCAATGCTTCCCCTTCCGTGCGGCGACCGACCAAAGCGTGCTGCGACGGCCCGGCAAGCGGCGGCGTCGGCGCGCCGGGGATGCCGGGCATGGTATCCCGTGACAGATGGACGCCGGACTTCTCGCGGTCAAGCGGCTCGACACTGCCAAGAGCAGACTCTGGCCGCGCTTCGGCGACGACGAGCGTCTCCTGATCGCAAACGCGCTGTTCGAAGACGCTCTTGCCCTGTGTGCTTCAACCACCCACCTTAAGTGGTGGGTGGTCA
>JBKJZQ010000165.1:0-6627 GCA_046715095.1 Actinomycetota bacterium
GGGATGAGCGACCCGATTACTACGTCGTGATCGAACCAACGCACACCAACATGAAGGCGAGGCTCTTTCGGGACCGCGGACAGAAAGACGACTACGAGATCGGGAAGCTGAAGGCGTGGCGCAAGGACCAGAAGTCCGCGTCGTTCCAACTTCCCTTCCGGCGCGTGACCGTGGGAGGCGCGCGTACGCCCTACTCGTGGAGGGCGCAGACGCTGTTCAACGCGAATGGTCGCTGCAGCCAGGTGTGTTTCGATCTCGCGCCCCAGAGCGAGGCCTGGGTCGTCGAGCCACTGCCGGGGGTCGAGTTCTGATCCTGATCTCTAGCCAGGAAGCGCTGCCGCCAGGGCGCCCAACTGTCCCCTCGCGCTGAGGGTGATCCTCCCGAGGATCTGCCCATCCGCTCCCAGCGCGATCGCGTGTGGGGTCTCGATGACGTCGTAGAGCTTGAAGACGTCGGGAGAGATCACGACCGGAGCCGGGCCGGGATAGGGATCGGGATCCCCGTGGGTGTCTTCCAGGAAGACGACCGCGTCGGCCCCGGTGGAGGACGTGATCACGGCAGCCTCACCCAGGACCTCTTTGCAGAAGCTGCAGCTCGGAGTGAAGAAGATGAAGAGCCGTCCGCCCGCAGCCGGCGCCAGGGAGATCATCCTGCCCGTCGTGCTCTTCAGGTCGAGGTCGTCCATCCCATAGCTTAACCATCGTTCCCTTTGAGAGATCGCGCCTCTAGGCTTGAGACTTGGGATCCGAGGAGTCAGGCAGAGTTTCTATCGGCAAGCTCGGGGCGTCTCTCGTCGCCCTCTCCCTCGTCGCGGTAGGGCTCTGGTGGGCCACCAACCCCGGGTCCCGGGACGAGAAGCCCGGGCCCCGGCCATCGTCCCCTTCGGGTTCGGCGTCGTTCTCTCCATCGCCCACGCCCACCCCCCGTCCCAAGCCTCAGCCGATCAATAGGGGCTTTCCCGGTCTCACGACGTTCCGTGGGAACGCCACCAGGACCTACTACGGACGGGGGCCGCTCCCTCAGGCCCCCGAGGTGTTGTGGCATTACCCGGCCTCCGGTTCGATGTGTTCCGAGTCCGCCGATCAAGATGGCCCGACAACCTGGTGCGGAACGGGATGGACCGGACAGCCGAACGTCGTCGAGATCGACGGGGTAACCCAGGTTAGGTTCGGCGCCTACGACGGAGGCATCCACATCCTTAACGGAGACGACGGGCTTCCTCTCTACGAGACCTTCCCGACTGGGGATCTGATCAAGGGCACGGTGACGAGCGACCCGGACGGCTACCCGCTCCTCTATTCGGGATCGCGCGACAACGAGTTCCGGATCCTGGCCCTCGATCGCGGAACCGTCCCGGTTGAGCTGTGGAGCCTGAACGCCGACACCGCACCTCAACCTCTATGGAACAACGATTGGGACGGCTCGGCGCTGGTCATCGATGACTATCTGCTCGAGGGCGGCGAGAACTCATGGTTCTACGTCGTGAAGCTGAACCGCGACTACGACGCGGATGGTTTGGTAACCGTCGCTCCCGAGATACGCGCGCTGGTACCCGGTTTCGATGACCAACTGCTGTCCGATCTTGGTGACACCGACGTTTCGATCGAGAACTCGGTGGCGTATCTGGATGGCGTCGTTTACTTCGCGAACTCTGGAGGGCTCGTCCAGGGATGGGACGTCTCCAGGGTCTTGGGTGGTGGGAAGCGCATCCGCAGGGTGTTTCGTTTCTGGACCGGCGACGACACCGACGCGAGCCTGGTGATCGATCCCGAGGGGTTCGTCTACGTCGCATCGGAGCAGGAGCGCTACAACGACAGGAGCTTCGAGGTCGGGCAGCTCATGAAGCTCGATCCGAGGTCGCCCGACGACCCTCTCGTGTGGTCGCTGCTCGTTCCGGGCCGGCCAGAGAGCGAGGTCGACGGCGGCATCTGGGCGACCCCTGCCATCTACAAGCGGGCTCTGTTCGTTCCCACCAATACCGGCCGTCTTCTCGCGATCGACCGGATGACCGGCGAGATCGCGTGGGAGATCGAACTGCCCGAGCCGATCTGGAGCTCGCCCACCGTCATCGGTCACACGCTCATCGCGAGCGATTGCGCCGGGTTCATGCACGCCTACGGCGTCAAACGTCCGCTGCAAGGTCCGCCCGAGGAGTTGTGGAACGTGCAGCTGCCCGGATGCATCGAATCGACTCCCGCCATCTGGAAGGGAATGATCTACGTGGGAACCCGCGCCGGACAGATGTTCGGCATCGGCGACCCGTCCTAGTGCACCTTCGCGTAAGTAGCGTCAATATCCAGAGCGTCACTGCGCGGCGAGGGCAAGGCGCGAGGAGTCGTGCGTACCGGGGAGTACGTGCGCGACGAACAACGCAGCCATCGCTGATGCAGGGGCGCTCTGGTGTCACGGTTATTTGCGCGGAGGTGCACTAGTGCGGCACTAGGATGCGCCGATGCCCCCGCGCCTCATAGTTCTCGGTTGGGATTCCGCGACCTTCGACGTCACCGATCCCCTCGTCGCCGCGGGGAGGCTTCCCGTCCTCGCCTCTCTCCAGGAGCGAGGGTTCAGGGCCGGACTGCGCTCGACCTGGCCCCCCATGACGGACTGCGCGTGGACCTCCGCCTTCACCGGCCGCAACCCGGGCGGTCACGGGATCTTCGGTTCGTGGTACCGGGCTCCGGGTGCGTATGCGTGCCGTTACTTCTCGTCCCGTGACCGGAAGGCCCCCGCCCTCTGGGAGATGGCCGGCGACGTGCGCTTCGTGGCGTGGAACATACCGATGGCGTTCCCTCCGACCAGCACCCTGGGCGCGATGGTCTCAGGCTACGGGGCACCTCCGGGGGCCAAGTTCTGCGAGCCGGCGAACTTGCAGGACGAACTTGCCGCCCGGTGGCCGCTCGATGACCTCCTCGACCGCGCTCCCCACGGAAGCCTCGAGCGGTTCCTCGACGACCTCATCAGGGGGCTCGAGGCTCAGGCCGAGGCACTGCCGTGGATCACCACCGACACGGGGGCCGACTGCCTCGTCGCGGTATGGCCGCAGGTCGACCGGGCGCAGCACTTCTTCTGGCGTTTCCGAGGAACCGACCATCCGTTCGCCGATGCGGTCGATCGCGTCTACGAAGCGATGGACCGCGCGACCGGCGCCGTCATCGCTGCTTTCCCCGACGCCGATGTGCTCGTCGTCAGCGATCACGGCGCGGGAACGCTTAAGGGCGACGTCAATCTAGGGGCATGGCTCAACCGCAACGGCCACGCCAGGTACGGCCGGACGAGGCGCTCCCCCCTGGTGGAGCTCGCGTGGAAGATGCCACCGTCGGTGCGGAGGCTCGGTCGTCGTATTGCTCCCGGCATCGCGCGCTCCGCCATGGCAACGACCCTCACGGGTCAGCTGGGTCCGTTCGACTGGGCGAACACCGACGCGTTCCTCGGTTTCCACTCGGATGTCTGGGTCAACCTCATGGGACGTGAGCCCCAAGGAAGGATCGCCCCCGAGGACGCACCCGGGTTCCTCGAGGAGCTACGGGACGGGCTGCTGGGAATCGAAGACCCGAGCACCGGCGCCCCGGTCTTCGCCGGCGCGCACTTAAGGAACGAGGTCTACTCGGGTCCGCATGCATCTATGGCCCCAGATCTCATCCTCGACTCGTGGGGTGCCGGGTACCGCGTGTCGCCCAACCGAACCGAAACGGATGCGGTCGTGATCCAACCATCGGCGCTGTCCGGGGTAGAAGAGGCATGGTCATCCGATCACCGCCCGGTCGGGATCTTCGTGGGGGCCGGTCCCAACCTCGCTCACGGTTCCACCCCCGAGCTCTCGCTCTACGACGTCTGTCCGACCGCCCTCGCTCTCCTCGGCAAGGAGATACCCGGGGGGCTCGACGGTCGCGCCGCCGAGATCGCGATCAGCCGATCGTTCCTCGAAGCGAATCCGGTCACGATCGGGGAGCCCGCGGGAGAGCGGTCGCTCGAGTCGAGCTACTCGGACACGGAGGCGGCCGCGGTCGCCGAGCACCTGAAAGACCTCGGCTACATCGAGTGAGTCGGTTCCTCACCGACCTCGGCTTCGGCCACGGCCTCGGCATCAGGTTCGGGCTCGGTCTCGCCCCTGCCGGCGTCTCCTGGCGTCTGCTTCTCTGATCTCCTCGGGGGACATTCCGGACCGGATCCGGTCGTCGTACATCCGAAACTTCCTGGCTTTAAGCCTCAGGTTGAAGGAGATCAGGCGGGAGAAGAGGATCCACAGCACGCACACGGCGACCAGCATGAAGGCCGCGACCGTCAGCAGGGGGTCGGTGAGGAACTCCTTCGCGCCACCCCTTCTCTGTGCCGCGATCTGTGCCGCGATCTGTGCCAGGTTGACCATGTTCACACGCTATCTCCGGGTTTGCGAGTGTTCATGCATGAGACGAAGTTCGAGGCGCTGAAGATCCGTCGCTAGAGCTGCACGATCGGGCAGGTAAGGGTCCTCGTGATGCCGTCAACGGCCTGGATCTTGGCAACGACCATCTGCCCCAGAGAATCCATGTCGGCCGCCTTCGCCCAAACGATCACGTCGTAGGGACCCGATACGTCATCCGCAGACTCGACTCCCTCGAGGTCGCGTATCTCCTTGGCGACGTGCCCTGCGTTGACCGCCGTCTGGATCAATATGTAAGCCCTAACATCGGCCACTGGCCATTCCTCCCGGTCATTCGCCGTCAGTAACGGCGAATCTTACGTGGTTTGTCCCCTCGTGCGTAGCGAACACCCCTTTGAGTAGGTTTCCGTGCGACCGGCCGCGGGCTACGCACCTCAAAGGTGGGTTCTGTGTGGGATTCTCTGGGTGCCCACGGCGGGCCGGAAGGGGACCGATGATCGATTTCGAACGGCCCGATGAGGTCAAGGACATCGTCTCGAAAGAGTGCGGCAGGAAGCCGGGAACCGGGGGCCTGGTGTGACCGGATCCACCCAGTTGATGGACGTCGCCGCGCTGGCGGCGTTCCTCGACGATCACTTCGGCGACCGCGAGGGGATCGAGGTCGAGCGCCATAAAGCGGGCCACTCCAACGAAACGTTCTTCGTCGATCGTGGTGACGCTCGGTACGTTCTGAGGAGACCTCCGGCCGGCGCGTTCCTTCCGTCCGCGCACGATGTCGGTCGCGAGTTCACCGTGCTGTCCGCGCTCGAAGGAACCGTCGCGAGGAGCCCGAGGACGATCCTCAGGTGTGAGGACGATTCGATCATCGGCGCGCCCTTCTACCTGATGGAACGGATCGACGGGGTCGTGATCCGCGCCGACCTCACGGAGTTCCTGCCCCAGGACGATCGGTGGAAGGTCGGCGAAGAGCTGGTCGACGCGCTCGTCGAGCTTCACTCGGTGGACCCGGCGTCGGTCAGTCTGGACGACTTCGGGAAGCCCACCGGCTACCTGGAACGGCAGCTTAGGCGTTGGAACGGGCAGCTGGAGTTAACCCTTCCCTTCACCCGGCCGCTCCCGGACCTCGAGAAGGTGGGGGCCTGGCTCAGGGACAACATGCCGTCGTCTCCGCCTTCGACGCTCGTGCACGGCGACTACAAGCTCGACAACGTCATGTTCGCTCCCGAGGCTCCCGCCCGGTTGAACGCGATCCTCGACTGGGAGATGTCGACGATCGGCGATCCGCTCGCCGACCTCGGATGGATGATCTCGTTCTGGAGCGAGCCGGACGACCCCGGCGGCGACGTGTTCGCCGATCTCACCAACGTGACCGTGCAGCCGGGCTTCTCACGCCGCAAGGATCTGATCGCCCGCTACGAAGAACGCTCCGGGAGAGACGTCCGCGCCCTCGACTGGTACCGGATCCTGGCGACCTGGAAGCTGGCGATCTTGCTCGAGGGCTCCTACGCCCGCCATCTGGCCGGTGCCACCGACGACCCCTTCTTCGCCCGCATGGAGGAAGGAGTCCCGGCCCTCGCCCGCCGAGGCCTCGCGTTGATGACGGGGGCCTAGCCTGCGGTCACTGCGGTCCTATTCCGGGGATCAGGTGCGGGTGAGTTTCAGGTTCAGGAGAGCGCTCAGCTCGGCCAGTGTCTCGGCGGGCGATCGGTGTAGAAGGGTCGTCATGCCGAGGTCCGCTGCGGTCTTGAGGTGACTGGGGTGGTCGTCGACGAATATCGAGGCTTCGGGGGGGACACCGAGTCGCTCGATCGTCGCGTCGAAGATCTCTCGGTCGGGTTTCCGCATGCCGATCTCACCCGAGATCACCATCACGTCGAAGAGATGGTCGATGCGCTCCCTCGGGTACAGGCTCTCGCCCCATGAGTTGGACAGCATCGCGGTCTTGAAGCCTGCGGCCTTTGTCGTTTCTAGCGCGCTGAGCATGTCCTCCTCGAGAGACAGACCCGCGAAGACCCGGGCGACCAGCCCCTCATGCGGAACCTCGACGCCGGCGACCTCATTGATCCGCTCCGCGAACTTCTCGGCGAACTCGGCCTCTTGGATCCGTCCGGTCTCGAAGTCAAAGACCAGTTGATCGTCACCGCCCGAGTAGGCCACCAGCGCCACGCGGACGAGGTCTTGTAGCTCGATCCCGATGTCTGCGGCGAAGGCGATCATCGCTTCCTGCAAGGGTGTTGTAAGCACGCCCCCGAAGTCGACGATGAGT
>JBKJZQ010000166.1:0-13203 GCA_046715095.1 Actinomycetota bacterium
ACGAAGTTCTCGACCCCCATCCGCTCGCGCTCGGCCTCGGCTTCGAACGGCAACTCCCCGAGGAGCTTCATGTCGTCCTCGGTGGCTCCGACGACATCGACGTAGAAACCATCGATCAAGACCTCACCTTCGGGTGAGCGAAGCGTGCTGAGCGCCTCGATCATGTGCCACGCGGGGCTGGGAGCGATGACCGCTATCGAGGAATGCTGATCTTCGGAGAGGCCGCGGTGGTAGAGCTCGACGTAGGCGAGGCCCTTGGCGCCGAAGACGAGCTCGGGCCGGCCGACGTGGTCGATGCCCAAGCCTTCCCAGATGCATCCGTCGGCCGCGAGCTCCTCGCGGTACCGGGTTGCGATGCCTTCGAAACTCTCCGAACCGGTCTCCTCCTCGCCTTCGACGAGGAACTTCACGGTGACCGGAGGCTCACCGTAGAGCTCCTTGCAAACCTCGAGCCCTGCGAGCCGCGCGACGAGATCGCCTTTGTTGTCGGCGCAACCCCGGGCGTAGAGCTTGCCGTCGCGGATCTCCGGCGTGAATGGCGGCGACTTCCACAGCTCGATCGGATCGACCGGCTGAACGTCGTAGTGGTCGTAGATCAGGACCGAGCGGTCGCCCGATCCGAGCACCCCGAGGATCGCGTCGGGGGCCGATTCGTAGGTCAGACGGCTCGTCGCAGCTCCTAGGCCAGACAGCTTGTCCTCGACCCACTTCGCCATCTTGGCGAGCTCGTCCGGCTGGCCGTCGAGGCTCTGGATCGAGCACGCTTCGGTCAACCATCCGAGGTAGCGCTCTTTGTTCTGCTCCACGAGCTCCCGAGCGGTAGGCATCGTTGCTCCCCCTGGTTAGATCGGTAGATCGATCGATCGTCCGGCGCAGAGCGGGTGACGAGAATCGAACTCGCGTCACCAGTTTGGAAGACTGGAGCTCTACCATTGAGCTACACCCGCGAAGTCGCTAACTCTACCGGCACAGTCCGTCGACCGTCCCGCTCGGCTTACCTGTTCAGTCTTACTGCAAGGTATGCACGAATCAGGCCTGGCGAGACTGGTACGGCACTCCGAAGAACAAGGAGAGGCATCTTTCGCAGTTGAACCGTCGGCGTCGTCGGCGGATAGCCCGAAATCGGGCGATCGTTGCCGCCTACAAGAACCAGCCGTGTATGGATTGTGGCGGGTCGTTCCCTCCTTACGTCATGGATTTCGACCACCTGAGGGACAAGGAGAAGGAAATCCCGTATCTAGTCACGTCATGCAGCAGCGAGCGCCTGATCAGGGAGATCGAGAAATGTGAGGTTGTCTGCGCCAACTGTCACCGAACTCGGACACATCGACGCTCGGCAGCGGAGAAGTCAAAGGGCGGCAGTTAGGACCAACAGGCGGTTTCCCGCATAAACTCATCGCAGCGGGATGTAGCGCAGCTTGGTTAGCGCGCGGCGTTTGGGACGCCGAGGTCGCCGGTTCGAATCCGGCCATCCCGACCAGGCCCGAACCCTCGCATCCCCCAGGCTCTCGATC
This sequence comes from Actinomycetota bacterium, assembly GCA_046715095.1. Classification (GTDB taxonomy): domain Bacteria; phylum Actinomycetota; class CADDZG01; order CADDZG01; family WHSQ01; genus WHTI01. The sequence continues at coordinate 1,515 of JBKJZQ010000166.1, forward strand.
TCAAGGGGCGTGTAACCCGCGCTAGGAGGTCGGGTTGGTTGGTCGCGCGCACGCCGGGTGCGGCCAGGGGAGTGCGTTGCCGGGTGCTCGGATACCCTGCAGAAGCACTTTCAGCATGGGTCCTCATGACCGGGGGCACAAGATACTTCGAAGCAAGGAATCCAGCATGCAGACGACTGCCGAGACCCTCGAGAAGGACCGGGTGAAGATCCGGGTCGAGGTCCCCGAAGAGACGCTCGACCCGGCCCTCAACCAGGTCTACAGACGATGGTCGCAAGAGATAAAGGTGCCCGGCTTCCGTAAGGGCAAGGTCCCGCGCCAGATCATCGACTCGCGCGTCGGCCCCGAGGTGATCCGGGAGGAGGCCTTGCGCGATGCGCTCCCCGAGATCTATCAGGACGCGCTGAAGGCTGAGGACGTCGAGGCGATCACGTCGCCCGACATCGAGGTGACCCAGTTCGAGAAGGGGAAGCCGATCGTGTTCGAGGTAACGGTCGACGTTCGCCCCGACGTGAAGGTGCCCGACCTGTCCGCTATCAAGGTCGATGCCCCTCCCGCTCAGGTGACCGAGGCCGACATCGAGAGCCAGCTGGCCCGCCTGAGAGAGGGCTTCGCCGAACTCGAGACCGTGTCTCGTGAAGCGCGTGGGGGCGACTTCGTCCTGATCGACATCAAGGCCTACAAGGGAGATGAGCTGGTCGACTCGGCCAGCGCTCCGGACTACCTTTACGAGCTTGGTTCCGAGACCGGTCCGCCGGAGCTCGAGGGTGAGGTCATCGGCAACAAGCCGGGTGCGATCCTCAAGTTCACCTCCACGATGCCGGAGGGGGCGGGCGAGCTCGGGGGCCAGCAGCTCTCGTTCACGGTGCTCCTCAAAGAGGTCAAGGCGAAGAAGCTCCAGCCCCTCGATGACGACTTCGCCAAGACGGTCGGCGAATTCGATTCGCTCGACGAGCTCAAGGCCGAACTGAGGGAGCGGCTCGAAGCCGCGAAGGATCAGATGGTCAAGGACGAGATCCGGGGTCGCGTCCTGGAAGCGCTCGTCGACGCGTCAGACCTCGACGCGCCCGAGCCTCTCGTCGAGAAGGAGTTCGATCACCGCATCCATCACCTCGAGGAGGACCTCAAAGGCGCCGGGATGAGCATGGCCGACTACGAGATCCAGACGAACTCCACCGAGCTCGAGATCAGAGGCGAGATGCGGACCTCGATCGCCCGCGGGATCAAGGCGGAACTGCTCTTAGAACAGATCGCCAGGGAGCAGAAGATCGACGTCACCGACGAAGATATAGGGAGCGAGCTGGCCATCGCAGCGGCCCGAAGCGGACAGGACATAAAGGAGCTGGCGAAACAAGTGGTCGAAAGCGGTCGTTTACCGTCGGTGGCTGCCGATATCATGAGTCGTAAGGCGCTCGACTATGTCGTAGAGAACGCGACCATAGAGGGCGTAAATCCAGACGATCAAGAGACCGATGGAGTAGATGGTGAGTGAAACCGGCGGTAGCGCTCACCGGGACAATGTCCGCCACGGAGGCTGACCCCTGATGGATCCCAAGGATCACTACAACAACTATCTCGTTCCGGTGGTCATCGAGCAGACGGCCCGCGGCGAGCGCTCGTTCGACATCTACTCGCGCCTCCTCAAGGAGCGCATCGTGATGCTCGGCACGCCCGTCGACGATCAGATCGCAAACCTGATCGTGGCTCAGCTCCTGCACCTCGAGGCCGAGGACCCGGACAAGGACATCGTTATGTACATCAACAGCCCGGGTGGCCACGTGTATGCCGGGCTCGCGATCTACGACACGATGCAGTACATCAAGCCGGATGTCTCCACCGTCTGCATGGGGATGGCGATGTCCATGGGAGCGGTTCTCCTTCTCGGAGGTGCCAAGGGCAAGCGATTCTCGCTGCCGAACGGAAAGATCATGATCCACCAGGGCTCGGCCGGTTTCTCGGGGACGCCTGCGGACATCGACATCCAGGCTCGTGAGGTGCTGTCGCTGAGACGACGGATGGCCGAGATCATCGCCGAGCACACCGGTCAAACGATCGAACAGGTCGAGAAAGACATCGACCGCGACCGCTTCATGACTGCCGATGAGGCGAAGACCTACGGTATTATCGACGACATCTTGACGAACCGGTCGGAGATCCCCGGGGCGAAGTCCGCGCTGCACAAAGGCGGGCCCGAGGGCATCGCCGGCGCCAAGGACAAAGAGGCTTCTCCTAAAGGGAAGACCGAGGGGTAGGGGGACTTAACCGGTGCCGAAGTTCGGGGACGGGGGCGACCTGCTGAAGTGCTCCTTCTGCGGGAAGTCACAGAAGCAAGTCAAGAAGCTCATCGCCGGACCCGGCGTGTACATCTGCGACGAGTGCATCGACCTCTGCAACGAGATCATCGAAGAGGAACTCGCCGAGACCCCCGAGCTCAAGCTCGAAGACCTTCCCAAGCCTAAGGAGATCTACGAGTTCCTCGCCGACTACATCGTCGGCCAGGACCAGGCGAAGAAGGTTCTCTCGGTCGCGGTCTACAACCACTACAAACGGATCCAGGTCGGCGCGCAGGAATCCGATGTCGAGCTCGCCAAGTCGAACATCCTTCTCCTCGGCCCAACCGGTTGCGGCAAGACGCTTCTTGCGCAGACGCTGGCCAAGATGCTCAACGTCCCGTTCGCGATCGCGGACGCGACCGCGCTGACCGAGGCCGGTTACGTCGGCGAGGACGTCGAGAACATCCTGCTCAAGCTGATCCAGGCAGCCGACTACGACGTCAAGCGAGCCGAGACCGGCATCATCTACATCGACGAGGTCGACAAGATCGCCCGCAAGTCCGAGAACCCCTCGATCACCAGGGACGTCTCGGGCGAGGGCGTTCAGCAGGCTCTGCTCAAGATCCTCGAGGGCACGACCGCGAGCGTTCCCCCGCAGGGCGGGCGCAAGCACCCTCACCAGGAGTTCATCCAGATAGACACCACCAACGTCCTGTTCATCTGCGGTGGTGCCTTCGCCGGCCTCGAGAAGTTGATCGAGAACCGCGTGGGGCAGAAGGGCATCGGCTTCGGCGCCGACGTGCGCAAGTTCGAGGATAAGGACGTCGGTTCGATCCTCAACAAGGTGCTCCCTGAGGACCTGCTCAAGTTCGGCCTGATCCCCGAGTTCGTCGGCCGGCTCCCGGTCATCACCTCGGTGAACAACCTCGACATCGAGGCCCTGGTCGAGATCCTCACCGAGCCCAAGAACGCACTCATCAAGCAGTACCGGCGCTTCTTCGAGTTCGATGGTGTCGAGCTCGAGTTCACCGAAGATGCTCTCCAAGCTGTTGCCGAGCAGTCCATGCTCCGCGGGACCGGCGCCCGTGGCCTGAGAGCGATCCTCGAGGAGGTCTTGCTCAACGTGATGTACGACCTGCCGAGCCAGGACAACGTCGGGAAGTGCATCATCAACCGTGAGGTCGTGCTCGAGAAGGTCAACCCGACCCTCGTAACGAGGAAGTCGCGCACGGAACGCCCGGCGCGCGGCGAGCGTTCTGCGTAGCGCACTCCTCGCTCTTCGCCGGAGTTCAGTAGCAGAAGAACCGTTCCACCGCGCCAAGAGGGAGATCTAGTGAGAGCCAGGCTCGCGATCCTGTTGGTCGTGGCGCTCGCGATCGCCAGGACCGGCGTCTACGCGCTCACCAACCTCAACAAGGATGCGACCGATCGCGCCGTGGCTCTGGTTCCACAGGACGCGTTCCTCTACGGCCACGTATTCCTCAAACCTTCGGTCGATCAGCGCAAGGCTCTGCGCGACCTCGTCGAACGCTTTGACGAGGCACCCGATGCCGATGAGGTACTCGATCCGTTCTTTGGGCTGATCGATGAAGGTCTCGAGCAGTACGACATGACGTACGAGGACGATGTCAAGCCCTGGCTGGGCGACCAGGCCGCGTTCTTCCTAATCGGACCAGAGACTGGTGCGGCTCTGGTCGCAACGGACGACGTGGAGGGCACGCGGCGTTTCGCGGCCACCATCTTCGAAGCAGAAGAGGTCGAGCCGGCACAGGAAACCTACGAAGGCGTCGAGTACGACGTGGCATAAGTCGCGGCCGTCGCGTACCTCGATGACTTCGTGGTCCTTGGTACTGAAGAAGCCGTGCGCTCCGTCATCGATGTTCGGGGGGGGAGCGATTCCATCGAGGACTCGGCTGAGTTCACGGACGTCGAAGGCGACGTCACCGCCGACCGCATCTTTTCTCTGTATCTCGATCCCAGGCGCCTGGCCGAGGTGGCCGGCGTTGGGGGGGTCCCCGATCTCACCGGTTCGACCGGCCCCCTGTCCGGGGTGGGCTCGCTCATCGTGGCCGGCTCTCTCCGCGCCGATGCCGTCGTCGTCGAGCTAGCCGGTATGAAGGGAGACCTTGCGATCCCACCCGGAGTGGCCGATCTCGCTTCGGGGGCTCCTTCGGATGCGTGGCTGGCCTTCGGCCTTGCCGACATCGGAGAGCTTCTTTCAACGGGGTTGAACTCCGCCGCCGGTGCGAGCGGAGTAAGCCTCGATGCCTTGCTGGGTGAGTTCAGCTTGCAGACCGGACTCGACCTCAGAGACGACGTCCTCTCGTGGATGGCTGATCTCAGGTTCTTCGTGAGCGGGACCGGACTGCTCGAGTTCGGCGGCGCGCTGTCGATCGGATCGTCGGATCCGGCCACCTCCGAGGCCACGATCCGGCAACTCATCTCACTGGCTCAGCAACAGGGCATCGAACCCCAGCCGGTGGAGATCGCGGGCGTGGACGGCTTCGCCCTGCCGATCCCCGGCAGCCCTCCGCCGATCGTCGTGGTTCCAGGAGAGAGCGTGGTGATCGCCTACGGGCAGAGCTCGGCGGAGGACGCGCTCGACCCCGATGAACCCCTGGCCGATTCCGAGCGCTTCGGTGCCGCCTCGGATCATCTCGGAGCCGGGTTCGAGCCCGTCTTCTATCTGGATATCGACGCCGTCCAGCAGCTCGTGGAGAACTTCATCCCTCAGACGGATGTCTACATGGATGACGTGAAGCCGTGGCTCGATCCCATCGCTCACGTCATCTCAGGTTCTAAGCTCGGCGATGATTCGTACCTGGTCCGGTTCGTGATCGGAGTTGAGTGAGCAAGAAGAACGATGATCTGAGAGAGATAGAGGAGCGCTGGCGGAGCTACTGGGCCGAGCAGGGTACCTACCGTTACGACCCGACGAAGGGCCGAGACGAAACCTTCGTGGTCGACACGCCTCCCCCGACGGTCAGCGGTGCGCTGCACATCGGTCACGTTTTCTCTTTCACGCACACGGACCTGATGGTTCGGTACCAGCGGATGACCGGGAAGAACACCTTCTATCCGATGGGCTGGGACGACAACGGGCTCGCGACCGAACGCCGGGTCCAGAACATCTTTTCGGTCCGATGTGACCCGTCGGTTCCATACGACCCCGATCTGAACCTCGAGTACGGACGAGAGGGCGAGATTATCCCCGTATCCCGTCTCAACTTCATCGAGTTGTGTGCGGTTGTCGTCACCGAAGACGAGGCCAAGTTCAAGGATCTGTTCCAACGTTTGGGGTTGTCGGTCGACTGGGATCAGAACTACGCGACGATCGACGAGCGCTCCCGGTACGTGAGCCAGTTGTCGTTCCTCAGGTTGCTCGACAAAGGTGAAGCTGAACTACGTGAGGCCCCCACGATGTGGGATGTCGATTTCCAGACCGCGGTGGCTCAAGCCGAGGTCGAGGACCGCGAGCGAGAAGGCCAGTACCATCACATCCGCTTCGAGGTCGAAGGCGGCAACGAGATCGTGGTTGCAACCACCCGACCCGAATTGCTTCCGGCATGCGTAGCGGTGGTCGCTCACCCGGACGATGCTCGCTACAAGGACATGGTCGGGAAGAACGCGTTCACCCCGTTGTTCAAGGCGCCCGTGCCGATCATCGCGGATGAGGGTGTCGATCCCGAGAAGGGGACCGGGATCCTGATGAACTGCACGTTCGGTGATGCCTCCGACATCGATTGGTGGCGCGCTCTTGGTGTTCCCGCCCGCGAGGTCATCGGTCGGGACGGCAAGATGGTTCCGGTGGCCTGGGGCGAAGACGCCTTCGTATCGCTCGATGCTTCGGCGGCGCAGAAGGCGTACGACGAGCTGTCCGGCCTGTACATCAACCAGGCCCGGAAACGGATGGTCGAGTTGCTGGGTGAGGCCGGCGCGCTTGCCGGAGAACCCGAGAAGACGATCAGAGCCGTGAAGTTCTACGAGAGGGGCGAACGACCCCTCGAGTTCGTCGTGTCGCGCCAGTGGTTCATCAAGATCATGGACAAGAAGGACCAGTTGCTCGACCAAGGCAGGAAGATCAGCTGGCGTCCAGAGATGTATCTAAAGCGTTACCTCGACTGGGTCGAAGGCCTCAACCAGGACTGGTGCATCTCCCGGCAGAGGTACTTCGGGGTTCCCATCCCCATCTGGTACCGGGTGAGGGACGATGGTTCGGTCGATCACACGGACTTCTTGAGGCCGCGCACCGAGGACCTTCCGATCGATCCCTCGTCCGATGCGCCTCCGGGCTTCACCCCCGAGCAGCGCGGTGAGCCGGGTGGATTCACCGGCGATCCGGATGTGTTCGACACCTGGGTGACCTCCTCCCGGACGCCTTTGATCCCATCCGGTTGGCCCGACGACATGGCCAGGCACGAGGCTCTGTATCCGAACGACCTGCGACCGCAGGCTCACGACATCATCCGGACCTGGGCCTTCTACACGATCACCAGATCGTGGCTCGAGGATGGTTCGATCCCGTGGAAGAACGCGGCCATCTCCGGATTCGTCGTCGATCCAAACCGCAAGAAGCTTTCGAAGTCGAAGGGCAACGCCGCGGTCGTCCCGACCGACATCCTCGATGAGTTCGGTTCCGACGGAGTTCGTTACTGGGCCGGAGCCGCCCGGCTCGGCGTCGACACGACCTTTGACACGAACGTGATGCGCGAGGGCAAGCGTCTGGTCACCAAGCTGCGCAACGCGGCGCGACTTGTCCAGATGTTCGAGGGCGACGGCTCAGGTCCCACGCATCCCCTCGATCGCGCGCTGATAGCGCGGCTCGGCGACCTGGTCGATCACGTAACGAGCCGCTGGGAAGCCTGGGATCACGCAGGCGCACTGGCGGCTACGGAGTCGTGGTTCTGGGGGGACCTCACCGACAACTATCTCGAGATGTCGAAGGACCGCGCTTACGCGGGAGACCCTTCGGCGATCGGAACCCTTCGCATCGCGCTGTCGGTCGTGCTCAGGCTGTTCGCGCCGTACCTTCCGTTCGTAACCGAAGAGGTGTGGAACGAGGGCTCGAACGCCTCGGGGGACGAAGTCTCTTCGATCCACCTGGCGCCGTGGCCGAAGCGGGATGAACTGCCGGATGGTGTCGACAGCGGTTGTTTCGATGCGGCCGTCGAGGTCCTTACGAATATCCGCCGGCTCAAGTCCGAGGCGAAGGTCTCGCTCAAGACGCCGGTCGACCAGTTGGTCGTGAAGGGCCCCCCGGCGCGGATCGACCTTTTGAAGCAGGCGATCGAGGATGTCGCCGCCACGGTCAACGTGAAGAGCTACGAGCTCGTCGCCGATGAGTCGCTCGAGGAGTTCGTGTGGTCGGCGACGCTCGGTGAGCCTGAGCCCAAACCGGGCGGCTGACCATGGGATTCGCTGCCGCGCAGGCCCATCTCGACACCTTGGGGATCGATGCCATGAAGAAGATGGCGCCGTCGACCCACCGGATCGAGGCCCTGCTCGAGCTTCTCAACCACCCCGAACGATCGCTCCCGGCCCTGCACATCACCGGAACCAACGGGAAGACGTCGACCGCCCGCATCGCGGCCAGCGTCCTCGACGCTACGGGCCTCAAGGCCGGTACCTACACGTCGCCTCACCTGCAATCGGTGACCGAACGGATCAGCATCGGTGGTGACCCCCTGTCCGAGGCCGAGTTCGGTTCGGTCTACGACCACATGGCCCCTTACCTGGGGGTCGTCGAGAGCGAACTCGAGGAACGCCTCACGTACTTCGAGCTTCTCACCGCGATGTTCTACCTGTGGGCGGCCGACGCCGTCGACGTGATGGTCGTGGAGGTCGGCCTCGGGGGCCGGTGGGATGCAACGAACGTCGTGAGTTCCTCCGTCGCGGTGGTGACCAACGTCGGCCTCGACCACGTGGCCCTTCTGGGAGGCGACCGGGAGACGATCGCCAAGGAGAAGGCGGGGATCATCAAGCCGGATTCGGTCGCGGTAACGGGTGAACTCGACCCCGGGGTGCTGGCGATCATCCGAGAAGCAGCCGACGGGGTTGGTAGCCCGCTCTCGGTCATCGAGCGCGACTTCGGCGTGATCGAGAACAACACCGCGGTGGGGGGCCGGTTCCTGTCGCTCCGTACCTCAGCCCGAGAGTATGGGGAGCTCTTCCTTCCGCTCCACGGTAGTCATCAAGGGACCAACGCTGCCGTAGCGCTCGAAGCCGTCACCCGCATGTTCCCGGAGCGAACCCTCGAGGACGGCGTCGTCGAAGAGGGCTTCGCCTCCGTCAAGGTCGCCGGGCGGCTCGAGTCGATCCGGCCCGAGGATCCGCACGCCCCAACGGTCGTTCTCGATGTCGCGCACAATCCCGACGGGATGTCGGCGCTGGTCTCGAGCCTGCTGGGGGAGTTCGCTTTCGAAGGCGTCGTGTTCGTGGTGGGGATCCTGGCCGACAAGGACCACATCGGGATGCTGGCGGAACTGGCTCGTGCCGGGGGCCGGGTCGTGGCGACGTCTGCGAAGTCGGTGCGCTCGATCGATCCCCAGGAGATCTGCAACGCAACAGAGGCCCTCGGGCTCTCGTGTGAGATCAAGGAAGGCGTCTCGGAGGCCGTGCCTCACGCCCTCCGCTCTGCGAGAGACGGCGAGATCGTCTGCGTCACCGGCTCCCACTACGTCGTCGGAGAAGCCCGCACCTTCCTCCTGGGCTAGCCCCGAGGTGGGTCTGCTACTTTCAGTTTGGCGAATCGTCGAGACGAATCGCTGTCGGTCGCTCTATAACAGGACAATCCGAAGGATCTTTCAGGAGGAAATAACGTGTCCGATGTCCAGCAGACGTTCGTGATGGTGAAGCCGGACGGCGTCCGACGCAGGTTGGTAGGCGAGGTCGTGTCCCGGATCGAGGCCAAGGGCTACGACATCAAGGAGATGAAGCTCTTCACGATCGACGAATCGCTCGCCAAGAAACACTATGGGGAGCACACCGACAAGCCGTTCTTCGGCGAGCTGGTGTAGTTCATCACCTCCGGCCCGGTAGTGGCGATGGTGGTCGAGGGAGCCGATGCGGTCCTGGGGCTGCGGTCGATCATGGGGGCAACGAACCCCATCGAAGCGACCCCCGGCTCGATCCGGGGAGATCTGGCCACGGTGATCGGCGAGAACATCGTCCACGGGTCCGATTCGCCTGAATCGGCCGAGCGTGAGGTGAATCTCTTCTTCGGCTAGGCCGATTGGGACTTTTCGGCTACCCTCGTAGGCCTCACTAACGAACAAGCAGGCCAACACCAGGCGTCAGGAGCACTCCATGGGCAACATGTTCCAGTTCATCGGACGAGATATGGCGGTCGACCTCGGCACCGCCAACACCCTCGTATACGTGCGAGGCCGCGGGATCGTCCTGAACGAGCCTTCGGTGGTTGCGATCAACACGAAGTCCGGAGCGATCCTCGCAGTCGGGGCGGAGGCCAAGCGGATGATCGGCCGTACTCCGGCCCACATCGTCGCGATCCGCCCTCTCAAGGACGGGGTTATCGCCGACTTCGATGTCACCGAGAAGATGCTTCGTTATTTCATCCAGAGGGTCCACAAGCGCACGTTCCTCGCCAAGCCCCGGGTCGTTGTGTGTGTTCCTTCCGGCATCACCGGTGTCGAGCAGCGCGCCGTCGAAGAAGCAACGATCTCTGCCGGCGCGCGCAGTGCGTTCATCATCGAAGAGCCGATGGCCGCTGCGATCGGCGCCGGTCTTCCGGTCCACGAGCCAACGGGCAACATGATCGTCGACATCGGTGGTGGCACGACCGAGGTCGCAGTCGTTTCCCTCGGCGGCATCGTGTCGAGTCAGTCGATCCGCATCGGCGGAGACGAGCTCGACGAGGCGATCATCACCTACGTCAAGAAGGAGTACTCGCTGATGCTCGGCGAGCGCACTGCTGAGGAGATCAAGATGGCGATCGCCTCCGCCTTCCCGGTTCCGGACGAAGCTCAGGCCGAGATCCGCGGGCGCGACCTCGTGACCGGTTTGCCGAAGACGATCCTGGTTTCCGCCGAAGAGATTCGCAAGGCGATCGAGGAGCCGGTCAACGCGATCGTCGATGCGGTCAAGAACACTCTCGACAAGACCCCTCCGGAACTGGCCGCCGACATCATGGACAAGGGCATCGTCCTCGCCGGCGGTGGCTCGATGCTGAAGGGCCTGGATGAGCGCCTCAAGCACGAGACCGGTATGCCGATCCACATCGCCGACGACCCGCTGTTCGCGGTGGCGGTGGGCTCCGGTAAGTGCCTCGAGGAGTTCGAGTCCCTCAAGCGGGTCCTCATCTCCTCGACACGCCGCTAGACCTACGGGGCGGGCGAGGAAGGGAACGGGGGGGCAGAACCGCCTATACCTCCGATCGCGGCTACCATGAGAGCCGCAGGGCGGCCTTCGGCCGGACGGCTTAAGCCTTCTGGCCTGGCCCGCAGGAGACCCTCGCCCGCCAAGTCCCGGGCGCACGCCCTCTGCGGACCTCCGTCTCACTTCGACGGACCGCCCCCAAGTCTAGATAGTGAAGAGGTTTTCCATTGAGGATCCAGCGCCGGTTCGGGCGAGGAAGGCTGTTGCTCCTCGCATTCCTGGCCCTATGCGTAGTGCTCATCACGCTCGACTTTCGCAGCGATGACGGCGGAGCTCTCGACACAGCTAAGGACGTTACCGCCGCCGTCGTCGAGCCCGTCCAACGCGGGTTCACGGCGATCTTCCGGCCGATCGGCAACATCTTCTCGTCGATCGGAGAACTCGGGAGCCTGCGAAGCGAGAACAAGGAGCTGAGAGCCGAGATCGCGATCCTGGGAGAACAGAGCGTCCAGGCCGAACAGGTGCTCGATGAGAACGCGCGCCTGAGGGAGCTCTTGGAGCTGGACGAACCATGGGCCGCGATGGACAGGGTGGCTGCCGAGATCACCTCGAAGGTTCCGTCGAACTACCAATGGGAGTACACGATCGGTAAGGGAACCGCCGACGGGATCGAAGAAGACATGACCGTCGTCAATGCACAGGGACTGGTCGGAAAGATCTTCGACGTCAGGGAGAACTCTGCGACCGTGCTCCTATTGATCGATCCACGCGGCGCCGCAGGAGCCAGCCTCGAAGGCAAACGCTACTCGGGGACTATCTCCGGGAACGGCGCCGACGAGCCCCTGTCATTGGAGTTCATCGGTGTGGACGTGCCGGTGGAGCCGGGGGATGCGGTGCAGACCTCCTACCTTGGCGGGAGCATCTTCCCGCCCAATATCCCGATCGGATTCGTATCGACGGCCGAAGGTGACAGCGCGGCCCCCGAGCAGTAGATCCAGATCCAGCCCTATGTCGATTTCACCTGGCTATATTTCGTCTACGTGATCCTGTCGAGTGGTCCGAACCCCGAGGACGGGGGTGGC
>JBKJZQ010000167.1:0-7651 GCA_046715095.1 Actinomycetota bacterium
GTTGGGCTGGCGATCAGGTCGACCTTCTCGTAAGCCGCGGCGAGGTCGCGAGTGATCAGCGTGCGGACCTTCTGCGCCTTCCCGTAGTACGCGTCGTAGTAGCCGGCCGACAGCGCGTAGGTGCCGAGCATGATCCGGCGCTTCACCTCGGGGCCGAAGCCCTGTGCGCGCGTCCTCGAAGTCATCCTGATGATGTCGTCGCCCTCGACCCGGGCTCCGTAACGAACCCCGTCGAAGCGCGCGAGGTTCGAGGAGCATTCCGCCGGCGCGATCAGGTAGTAGGCCGGGATGCCGTGCTCGAACGACGGGAGTGAAACCTCCTCGATCGTCGCGCCGAGTTTCTCGAGCCGTGCGTACGCCTGATCGATCAGTGCGGTGACGCCGGGATCCGAGCCCGCGCCGGAGAACTCCTTGACCACCCCGATCCGCAGACCGTCGATGCCCGCGTCGATGCCGTCGAGCAGAGCGGGGCGATCACCCGGGATCGAGGTGGAATCCATCTCGTCGTGACCGGCGGCTATCTCGAGCAGGGCCGCAGAATCCGCGACCGTCCGGGTAAGGGGGCCGGCCTGGTCGAGCGACGAGGCGAACGCGATCATCCCGTAGCGCGACACGAAACCGTAGGTCGGCTTGACCCCTACGAGGCTGCACAGCGATGCCGGCTGGCGGATCGATCCTCCGGTGTCGGTCCCCCATGCCCACGGCGTCATGCCCGACGCGACCGCAGCGGCCGAACCACCGGATGAACCGCCCGGCACGCGCTCTGTATCCCAGGGGTTGCGCGTGATCTGGTAACCGGAGTTCTCGGTCGAGGAACCCATCGCGAACTCGTCCATGTTGAGCTTGCCCAACATCGGAAGCCCGGCCGCGTGTGACCGCGCCACGACGGTCGCGTCGTACGGGGGCACGAACCCTTCGAGAATCTTGGAGCCCGAGGTCGTCGGAACCCCCTTGGTGATGAAAAGGTCCTTGTAGGCGAGCGGGATGCCGTCGAAGCGGCCCTTCGCCTCGCCCGCCTTCCTCCGCCGGTCGGCCTCATCGGCCTCGGCCAGGGCGCGCTCGGTGGTGCGGTGGAGGTACGTCCCGAGGGTCTCGTCGAGGGCGTCGGTCCGGGCGACCAGCGCCTCGGTGATCTCGCGCGACGAGAGATCGCCGGACTCCAAAGCCGCGGCGAGCTCGAGCGCGGTCATCCAGTGGAGCTCGGCCATCAGCCTTCGTCTTCCATGATCCGGGGCACCTTGAAGCGGTGGTCCTCGACCTCGGGAGCGTTGGCGAGCGCTTCGGCCTGGCTGAGCGACGGCTTCACACTGTCCGAGCGCATGGAGTTGACCATCGGAACCGAGTGGCTCATGGGCTCGACACCGTCGAGATCGAGGGCCTGGATCTTCTCGGCGTGACCGAGGATCTGCTGGAGCTCGGACAGCATCACGGCGCGCTCGTCCTCGCTCAGATCGAGGCGGGCGAGGCGGGCCACATGATCCACGGCTCGTTTATCGATGCTCATAGGGCGGCATCCTAAATGGGCCCAGTGGATTGGTCTTCTCGAAGAGCGGCCGGACTTCATGCCACTACTTCCGCTGACGGGCGGGGCTTGCTACCGTTGGGCCTATGGCCTTCCCCAAGCAGCTCCTCGCCGACCACGAGAAAGTCGTCTTCGACATCAAGCCCCACTGGATCGCGGTGGTCCCCTCCGCGCTCTGGACCATCGTCGCGATCGTGGCCGGCATCTTCGGCTACCGCGCGGTTGGCGACATCTTCGACAAGTCCACGACGCCCGAGAAGGTGTTCCTCATCATCATCCTGGTGGCCTGGATCTACCTCGCCCTTGTCCCCTTCCTGCGGTGGCGCTTCACGATGTTCGTGCTCACCAGCGACCGGCTCATCACGCGCTCGGGCATCCTGTCCAAGCACTCCAAGGAGATCCCGCTCGAGCGGATCAACGACGTCGCCTTCAGCCAGACGGTCCTCGAGCGCATCGTTGGGGCCGGTGACCTCTTCGTCGAATCCGCCGGCGAGCGCGGCCAGACCCGCATCTCCGATGTCCGCAAGCCCGAACAGATGCAGCTGATGATCTACAAGGAATCGGAGGAAAACTCCAACCGGATGATGCGCGGTGGTGGCGCCGCTCCTCCCCCGGCATCCGAGGTCAACACCGCCAAGAGCGAGACCGTCGTGGAACAGATCGAAGCCCTCGGCCGCCTCAAGCAACAAGGGGTCCTCAGCGAAGCCGAGTTCCAGGCGAAGAAAGAAGAGCTCCTCAAGCGGATGTAGAACTACACCATGGATAGCAGCTTCGCAGCGGTCGTCTTCGATTGTGATGGGGTCTTGCTCGACACGGAAACCCACTGGTCGGCAGCAGAGGATGCGCTCTTCATCCGCTACGGCAAGGTCTTCGACGCGGATGCCAAACGCGAGATGCTGGGGACCTCGTTCGGGGCCTCGGCAATGATCCTCGAACGACTCCTCGCCCAGCCCGGGCGTGCGGCCGAGCTGGGCGACGAGCTCGTCGAGCTGGTCACCGACTCGATGTCGTCAGACGCGAAACCGCTCCCCGGGGTCGCGGAGCTCATCGAAGAACTGATCGAGCACCTGCCGATCGCGGTGGCGTCAAACACGAGCCGCAGCCTTCTGACCGCGGCGCTCGACTCCGCCGGGCTCCTCGGGGCCTTCGATGCGATCGTGGCCGGAGACGACGTCGCCGAGCCGAAACCGGCCCCCGACATCTACCTCAGGGCGTGCGATCTCCTCGAGGTCGAGCCGTCCGAGACGATCGCGTTCGAGGACTCTCCCTCTGGGGTCACAGCCGCGCGCGCGGCCGGGCTGCACGTGATCGGGATCCCCTCGTTCCCAGGGGTCGAGCTCGATGCCCACGGCTTCGCCCCATCCCTGGGAGACGCGGCCGTCAGGGCGTTACTCGGCTTGGGCTGAAGCAGGACGCCCGTCACATCCACTCGCGTCCGGGAACCTCTATCGTTAACCCTCGATACCGGACCAGGCACGCAGGGGATACAGAAGCCGTTCGTCAGAACAAAAGGGGAACCGTGGACTTCGTCATCCAGGACGAGTACGCCGAACTGCAGAAGAACATCACCGGTTTTATCGAGCGCGAGCTGAGGCCGCTCGAAGCGGAACTCGATCCCGAGAAGGACGACATCCCGGTCGAGTTGCGGGATCGCGTCAGACGGCGCTCCGCGGAGCTCGGGTTCTATGCCGCCGACTTCCCCGAGGACCTCGGAGGTAGCGGGCTGCCCCAGCTCGGGATGGTCCTCTTGAGGGAAGCCGCGGCGAGGACCGGCTGCCGGCTCGCAGGATTCACCGTGTACGGCCCCGAGGGTCCGACGGGAGTCCTCCTCGCGGGGACCGACGAGCAGAAGAAGAAGTACCTGACGCCGCTGATCACAGCAGAACAGTCGATGTGCTTCGCGCTGACCGAGCCCGATGCGGGTTCCGACGCGCAGAACATCAAGACGACCGCGGTCAAGGACGGCGACTCGTGGGTGATCAACGGCACCAAACACTTCATCACCAACGGGAAGCACGCCGACTTCGCCCTTGTGTTCGCGGTCACCGACAAGGACCTGAAGGGCTCGGGCGGGATCACCGCATTCATCGTCGAGGCCGGGGCGCCCGGCTTCGAGGTCGGCAGAGGACAGATCGGGATGCTCGAGGGCGAGGGCCAGTTCGAGCTCATCTTCCGCGACTGCCGGGTCGGCGAGGAGCAGATCCTCGGCGGCCCCGAGAGCGTCGGGATGGGGTTCTACGCGGCGATGCAGTTCCTTGCGATGGGGCGTCTCTCGATCGCCGCGATGTGCAACGGGATCGCCGACTATTGCCTGGGTCTTGGGATCGACTACGCGAAGGAGCGTCAGGCCTTCGGACGTCCGATCGGCAAGAACCAGTACGTCCAGGGCCACATCGTCGACTCCCTCGTCGAGCTCAAGGCATCGAAGCTCATCACCTATGAGTGCGCCGACAAGTACGACAAAGGTGACGGGGTGATCCAGGAATCGTCCATCGCCAAGCTGTACTCGACCGAGATGGTCAACCGCGTGGTCGACCGCATGATCCAGGTCCACGGCGGCATGGGGTGGATGAGGGAGCTGCCGCTCGAGCGGATCTACCGGTTGGTGCGGATCTTCACGCTCGTCGAGGGCACCTCCGAGATCCAGAAGTACATCATCGCCAAGTCCGTAGGCCTGTAGCGTCTGCCGATGCTAGTTGTCGAGTAGACGCAGTGCGTCGCGGGGCCCGATGATCCTTAAGCCGGAGACGTTGACCTTCTCGAAGTGTCGATCGCGCGTCACGAGGAAGCCGGATCCGGTCGCTAGCGCGAGGGCGATCAAGTAATCGTCGTTTGGATCGTCGGGCACGACGCGCGGCGGATCGACGGGGTCATCGACAAGCAGACCTTCCTCCGATAGTCGTCGTGAGAATGCCTCTGCCTCGGAAGTTGGTATGTCGTAGCGAACTGCGAGCCGAGGAGAAACCAAGGCCTTGCGTACCTCGTAGATCAGACGCGGGCACACAAAGAGCTCGAACGCTCCGTCCTGCCACCTATCAAGAAGCTCAGACGTGGCGCCCTGAGATGTGAGCACTCCTGCTATCAAGCAGTCGGCATCGACGACCAGGGACAGGGAAGACCGGCTCAGCGAGCGCTTCCTTCCGAACGGGCCTGGTGGACCGCCCGGGACGCGAGGTCAAGGGCTTCCTCCTCGTTTGCCTCGTTCCTTGAGCGGATGCGGTCGATCACACCCAAGCCATCCCGGAGGGCTTGCTCCAGAACGGCCGACTGGGTCCTCCCGGTACGGGCCGCTCGAACCCGGATGTGGCGCATCAGTTGCTCGTCGAGCGACAGGGTGGTCTTGACCTTAGCCATACTTCCATATTGCCATATATCCATACTGCTGTCCACACCAAGGACGCTCTTTGCTACAGGGCGCGCCGTCAGACTACCGGGCTGATCGGCTCGTCCTCTGGCCGCAGGTGCGCGTCCTCGTGGACCTCGGCAGCGTGGGCGACCGGGAGCAGCGCGTCCACCCGGTTCGCCTCACGGTAACGAGTGAGCGACAGCGCGAACAGGAGCACCCCTGCACCGACGAGCACCGCCTGGACCCCGACGAGCGCGGCCAGCGCGGGAACGAAGGTGAGCGGGAGAAGCTCTCCGATATGGGCGTGGACGTTGACCGCGCCGGTGACCCGGCCGTACATACCGTCGGGGGTCGCCCGCTGCGTCAGCGTCCGGGACATCGGGAACAGGACGCCGAGGACGGCCCCCCACACCATGGCGCCGAGAGCAACCACGCGCACGTCAGCAGTGCCCGCATAGAGAACCGCGCACAGGCCCGACAGGGTCACGCCGATGACCACCGAACGGGCGGTCATCAACCTCTCGGGCATCTTCACGAGAAGGATAGAGCCCGTGATCATCCCAAGCCCGAAGATCGTGTTCACCCAGCCGAGGGTCTCGGGACCGACCCTCAGCACGTCCCGGTAGAACAGCGGCTCGACCGCGCCGAACGCGCCGAACGCGATCCAGGTCGCCGTGCTCGTCGTCATGAACAGCCGGATGGTGCGCCTCGAATACGAATAGGCGAACCCCTCTTTGATCTCCTGGATCGTAGAGTGCTTCGGCTTCCTCTCTGAGTCAAGGCCATCGCGAGGATCGAGGTCGCGCACCTTCACCTTCCATATGAAGGCCACGGCCACCAGGGACGTGAGCGCGTCGAAGAGGAAGATCTGATCGATCTCTCCGAATTTCACGATCAAGGCACCGATGGCCGGCCCGGCCACGAACGCTAGGTTCCCGGCCGATTCGATCGCGCCGTTGATGCCCTTGAGCTTCTCGTCATCGTCGGTCAGGTACGGAGGGAACGAGGCCACGGATGTGTACACCGCCATCGATACGAGGGACAGCACCGCGATCGACAGCGTCATCTGTCCCATCGTGTCGGCGAACATCGGTGCGATCGCACTCGGGACGAAGGCGATCTCGCCGAAGAGCATCACCCTCTTGGGATCGAACCGGTCGACGAGAAGGCCGGCGGCCGTCGTGCCCAATAGGGCCATCACGCCCATCACCCCCATCAGAAGCGCGAGCTGACCCGGGGTCGAGTCGAGGTCGTAGGTGGCCTTCCCCCAGATCCCTACGAAGAAGGCCGCCTCGCCACCGGCGCGCGAGATGAAGCGCGCCGCGGCAACGCGCACCAGGTTCGGATCTGGCCTTTGGAGTTTCAACATCGGATCGCCTTACTTGCGAATGATTCGTTGTCGTCATCATGGGACAACAACGGCTCGGCCCGCTGCCATCCCGCCGACACGGAGTGCGCTAGCGAACGATCTCGCAGGTCGGGGCCTCGGACTCATCGCACACGACGCTCCACCGCCCTCCCTCGGACTCCATCACGCTCGGCCAGGCCTCAGCGATCCCCCGGGCGAACGATGCTCGGGCCTCGATATCAAGGTGGATAGGTTCACGGAAGACCTCGGGATTCGGGAACGCGTCTTCGGCGTCGATGATCGTGACCCCGGTTTCGGACGCGAAGCGGTCCAGGAGCGCGTGGTAGGCGGCCATGTCGCCGGCAGGATCGGCATGGATCGGCGCGTAATCGTCGGTCACCGGCAGGCTCACGACCACGAGCCGTACTCCTCGGGCCTTGAGATCGTCGTGGAGCTGCACCAGGGCGTCGTATTCGACCCCGCCGACCGAGAAATCGATCAGCATCTTCCGGTACAGGGTGTTCTTGAACTTGTCCGTGGCCCGGTATGTCCCGGCCTCCTCGATGCGTGATCCCCGGGGACCGATCTCCTTACGAACCTTTGCATCCTCGAGCGCGGCTGCATCGGACGAGAACAGATCCGCCGGGCGCCGGAACGCGCGCCGGTACCGGAGGAAGACACTTAGTGCCTCGAGTTCACCCTCAAGGCGGTTCGCGACGCTCGATGCGGCCTGTTTGTAGCCCGGCGAAGTGATGAACTTGTCGTACATGGTCTCGCCCTTGGGGGCGTTGTCGTTCATCTCCCGACTCTGGACCCCGACCACCACGACCTGCGGGTGGAGCAGGGGTTCGACGATGTCCACCATCCAGGGCGTGATGGTTCGGATCGTCGGGCCGGCGAAGCCGGCGTTGTAGCTGCCGAGGCCCGAGCTCTCGGTGAACGCAACCGGATCTATCCCACCGGCCATCATCGAGCTGCCCACGAACACGACCTCGGCCGTCTCCCGGTCACTCACCATGCCGTGGATCTGATCGAGCTTCTGGGCGATCTCGGCCCGAGGCCATTTCCCCGGGTCGACCGGCAGACCGGGGGCGGTCAGGCGCGCCGAGACCTCGAGCAACGCCAGCACGAGGGCGAAGCTGAAGAACGAGACGTATCCAGACTTGGTTACCTTGCGCACCTTGCCTCCTTCCGAGCGAGCCTAAGCCGTCCGGGGTAGAAGGTAAGAAGGCACCTGCACGACCGACCAGGTAAGTCGCCGACCAAGGAGGACACCGTGGGGCAGCTACCCGATGGGATGAAGATCACGTGGCTCGGACACTCGACGTTCATCGTTCGGGGACCGGACGGCAAGAGGTACCTGATCGAAGCGTTCGTCGACTCGAACCCATCCTGCCCCGACGACCTCAAGGACGTCGGCGAGATCGCCGCGATC
>JBKJZQ010000168.1:0-13805 GCA_046715095.1 Actinomycetota bacterium
ATCCTCGCTTCGTTGGTGAGGCACCTGGGGCGGCCGGTGCTCGCCGTCGTCGCACGGAGCGAGGAGGCCGAGCACCTGGCCCGGGACGTTCATGCGTTCCTCGGGCGTGAGGGCGCCGAGGTCTTCCCGGGCTGGGAGGTCCTGCCCGGGGAACCACTGTCGCCCTCGGTTGAGACCATGGGCCGGAGGCTCAACGTCCTGGCCCGCCTTCGCGAACGGGAGGCGTTCGTCGTCGTCGCTTCGGCCCAGGGGGCTACGCAGCTGGTGGCCAGGCCCACGGAAACGCGCACGGTCGAGGTCACCAAGGGCACCGTCGTCGACCTCGACGACCTCACCTCGCTGCTCGTGGAGATCGGCTACGAGCGTAACTACATCGTTGAGCGCCGCGGCGAGTTCGCGGTGAGGGGCGGCATCGTCGATGTCTTCCCGCCGTCCGAGGAACGCCCCGTGCGTCTCGAGCTCTGGGGCGACGAGGTGACCTCGGTGCGGCAGTTCGCGCTCGCGTCGCAGCGAAGCCTCGAGGAGATCACGCACCTCGAGATCGCACCGAGCCGCGAGTTGAGGACCGACGAGGTGACCCGGGCACGCGCGGCCGAGCTCGCGACCGAGAACGACGACCCGGCCCTGGCTGCTCTTGCCGAAGGGATCGTCGAGCCCGGAGCAGAGCGACTGCTCGCGCTGATCTCGGGGGGCCTCGAACCGCTCACCGCGTTCCTTCCCGAAGGATCGCCGGTCGCGATCCTCGAACCGAAGCGGGTCAAGGACCGGGCGGAAGAGATCCTCGAGCAGGTCGACGAATGGAAGCAGATCTCCGGGCTCACCGAAGAGCACTTCCGGTCGCTCGACGACATCCTCGGGGGCCTCGAGAACGTCACGATGTTGACGTCGTTCCAGGAACAGTCGTCCGAGGTCCTTCCGGTCGAGACGTGGACCGCTACCGCCGGTAAGCCCGAGCAGCTGGTCTCTCGTCTGGGCGATCTCATCCGGGAGGGCTACCGGGCGGTCGTGGCGGCCTCCCTCTCAGAGACGTCGGAGACCCTGCAGCGGAACCTGAGGGAGTCCGGAATCCCGTTCGCGGTGAGCGATGTTGCGCCGGGGCCCCATTCCGCGCCGGGAGGAACCGTCGTCGTCGCGGAGCTCGGCCGCGGGTTCGTTCTCCCGTGGGCGAAGCTCGCGCTGGTTGCCGAATCGGATCTCACCGGTCGACGCTCGGGAGCGCACCGCAGACGGATAGCGCGCCGGAAGAGCGAGACGTCCGGCCCCCTCGACCTCGCCACCGGTGATCTCGTCGTCCATGAGGTTCACGGCATCGGCCACTACCGGGGGATGGTGGAGCGCGAGTTGCTCGGTGTGCACCGCGAGTATCTGATCATCGAATATCTCAAGGGCGACAAGCTGTACGTGCCGAGCGATCAGGTCGACCTCGTCTCCAAGTACATCGGCGGCGAGGCGCCGAAGATCTCTCGTCTCGGTTCGGCCGAGTGGTCGAAGACCAAGAGCCGCGTGCGTCGCAAGGTGCGTGAGGTCGCGCAGGAGCTCGTGAAGCTCTACGCCGAGCGCATGCACGCCAAGGGCTTCCCTTTCCCGCCGGACACTCCGTGGCAGCGGGAGCTCGAGGACGCGTTCCCCTACGAGGAAACCCCCGATCAGCTCCGAGCGATCGACGAGGTCAAGGACGACATGGAGTCCGACTCGCCGATGGACCGACTCGTCTGTGGTGACGTCGGATACGGCAAGACCGAGATCGCCGTACGCGCCGCGTTCAAGGCCGTCGCCGCGGGCAAGCAGGTCGTCGTGCTGGTTCCGACGACGATCCTCGCCCAGCAGCACCACTCGACGTTCGTGGAACGCTTCCGCGGCTTCCCGGTCCGGGTCGAGATGCTGTCCCGGTTCCTGTCGGCTGCGGAGTCGAAGAAGGTCGTCGAGGACCTGACGGCCGGGAAGGTCGACGTCGTCGTCGGGACGCACCGCCTCCTCTCGAAGGACATCGGTTTCTCGGACCTCGGTCTCGTGATCGTCGACGAGGAACAGCGCTTCGGCGTCGAGCACAAGGAGCGCCTGAAGCACCTGAGGGCGAGCGTCGATGTGCTCACGCTCACCGCGACGCCGATCCCGCGCACCCTCGAGATGGCGATGTCGGGCATCCGCAATCTCTCGATCGTCGACACCCCTCCCGAGAACCGTCATCCGGTCATGACCTACGTCGGCGAGTTCGACGAGGAGACGGTGGCGTCATCGATCAGGCGCGAGCTGTTGCGCGACGGCCAGGTCTTCTACGTGCACAACCGGGTCGACACGATCCAGGCGGCGGCGCGCAACATCCAGCAGCTCGTCCCGGATGCGAAGGTGAGCATCGCCCACGGTCAGATGGACGAGCGGAGTCTCGAGAAGGCGATGCTCGAGTTCGGCGACGCCCAGACGAATGTGCTGGTCTGCACGACGATCGTCGAGAGCGGACTCGATATCCCCACGGTGAACACGTTGATCGTGGAGCGTGCCGACCTCCTCGGCCTTTCGCAGATGTATCAGCTGCGCGGGAGGGTGGGTCGAGCGCACGAGCGCGCGTACGCATACCTCTTCTTCCCGCCGGCCCGCTCCTTAACTGAGGACGCCCACGAGCGGTTGAAGACGATCTCGGAACACACCGATCTCGGGTCCGGTTTCCGGATCGCGATGCGCGACCTCGAGATCAGGGGCGCGGGCAATCTCCTCGGCGCGGAACAGTCCGGGCAGATTGCCGAGATCGGTTTCGATCTCTACGTGAAGCTCATGGCATCGGCCTTCGGAGAACTGAAGGGCGAAGAGGCCGCCTGGAAGGAAGAGTCCGAGGCCCGGATCGATCTCCCACTCGATGCGTTCATCCCGAAGAGCTACGTCGCCGACGAGAACCTGCGCCTCGAGGCGTACCGGCGCGTCGCCTCCGCAAAGGACGACGAGGACTTCGCCGAGGTCCGCTCCGAGCTCGAGGATCGCTACGGAACCCCGATCCCGGCGAGCGTCGAGTCGCTGTTCGAGGTCGCCAAGCTGCGGCGACTCCTCAAGGACAACGGGATCGCCGAGGCGGCGACGGTGGCCGGCAAGCTCAGGATCAAGCCGATCGAGCTGGAAGACTCGAAAGAGATCCGGCTCCAGCGCATCCTGCCGGAGGCGTCGTACCGGCACGCGACCCAAACCCTTCTGATCCCCGCCCGCGAGCTGCCCACCGAGGGCGTGATCGCGTGGCTGATAGACCTTCTCCAGCAGTTAACCTCCAACTCATGACACGTCTGAGACCCGCTCTGGTGTTCGCCGCGGTCGTCGTGGCGAGTGCGGGCGCATGCGAGAAAGTCCTTGAGCCCTCTGCCGCGGTTGTCGGCGGTTCGGAGATACGCGCCTCGGAGATCGATGCGACGGTCGACGAGTTCAGCCACTCGGAGGCCTTTGCCGCGGCGTCCCAGGGCGGCGATAAGAGCGCGGTGCTCAAGGATTTCGAGCGCAACTACCTCGGGCTTCTGATAAGGATCGCCGTTCTCGAGCCGGAGGCAGAGGCCAGAGACATCTCGGTCACCGAAGATGACATCGATGCCCAGATCGAGGAGATCAAGGGAGGGTTCCCGGACGAGGCAGGGTTCGAAGATGCCTTGAAGCAGCAGGGGCTCACTATGTCGGCGCTCCGGTCGTACGTCTATCAGAGTGAGCTCGAAGCCCGGCTGCGAGCAGACGTCACCGCGGAGATGGACCTGAGCGACGAGGCGATCGAGGAGTACTACAACGACAACATCGACGACTACACCGAGGTCCGTTCCAGCCACATCCTGGTGGAAGACAACCAGACCGCGGCGGCGCTCTCCGAGCAGCTGAAGCAGGCGCCGGCCGATGAACTTCCAGATCTATTCGCCGAACTCGCTCGCGAACACTCGATCGATACGACGAGCGGTGAGGGCGGTGGGGATCTCGGGTTCTCAAACTACGGGGAGTTCGTCGAGCCGTTCGCGGACGCGCTGCGCGATCTCGAGGTTGGGGAGGTCTCTAGCCCCGTGCGGACGGAGTTCGGAACCCACCTGATCTACTTGACGGCCCGGCGCGTCACACCGCTGGCCGAGGTCGAAGACCAGATCGTCGCGCGGCTCACCACTGAGCAGCAGGATGAAGCGTGGCTATCGTGGGTGAACGAGCGCTACGCCGCGGCCGAGGTAAGCGTCAACCCGCGCTACGGGGAGTTCGATCCTGAGTCTCAGCGGATCGTTGCGGCAGGCCCGACCCAGATCCCCGGGGCCGCGACCCCGCGTCCCACCCCGACCCAGGACCCGGACGCCGCCCCCAGCCCCCTGGGCTGAGGAGAAGGGCTGAGGACATGCCCCTTCTGGTCGTTCCGCTGGCGCCCGAGGAGGTCGACCTCCTCACGTTGGGTGAGTGGGAACGACTCACGGCGCGCTCCCTGGTTCTGTTCGAGCGACCCGACCACCCGCTCGTGGCCCGTCTTCGCAAGGCCGGTGTCGAGAGCGGTCCGTTCGACGATGAACCCGCGGCGACGGGTGACGGCGTCGCTCTCGTCGCCGACCCGGATTCGGTGCGCGTTCTCGAGCTCGCGCGGGCCGGCGCGATCGTCACGGCCGGCGCCGCCACCCCACCCGACGATCTCTCGGCGGCGTACGCAGCCCCGGTCGTCCGGCGTGCCTCCGCCGAACTGGGCACGTTCCTTTCGGTGATGGCTCGACTGCGCAGCGAGGACGGTTGTCCATGGGACCGGGAGCAGACCCATGAGTCGCTCCTTATCCATCTCCTCGAAGAAGCTCACGAGGTAGTGGAGGCGGTCGAGGAGGGCCACACGGACGCCGAGCTCAAGGAGGAACTCGGTGACGTCCTCCTGCAGGTTGCGTTCCATGCGCGGCTCGCCGAGCAGGAGGGGCGGTTCGACATCTCCGGTGTGTCCAGGGCCGTGACCACCAAGCTCGTGCGGAGGCATCCGCATGTCTTCGGGCACACCGAGGTCGACGATGCCGACGATGTCGTGCGCAACTGGGAAGCGATCAAGAAAGAGGAGAAGGAGCGCTCAGGCACCTTCGACGGGATCCCGCGCTCGCTGCCCGCGCTGCTGGCTGCCTACAAGACGCAGAAACGGGCCGCCGCTCTGGGGTTCTCGCCCGACGAGGCCGAGGCCGATGCAGAGCTGCGGGCCGCGCTCGCCTCCGGAGACCTAGGGAGTGTCCTGTTCTGGGTCGTGGCCCTGTCCCGGGGGCGGGGGATCGATCCCGAATCCGCCCTGACCGGAGCCGTGGCCCGCTTCCGGCAAGGATTCTCTTCCAGAAACGCGCCTACCGACGTTTGACGCGGTACGCTGCGATGTTACTGATGTTGAACGAGTGAACTACTGGGGCAACTAGCATGCCGAGAGAGTTGAGGCCGTGAGCGACATCGTGTTGATCCAGGCACGCGAGATCCTCGATTCGCGCGGCAACCCGACCGTGGAGGTCGAGGTCGTGCTCGATTCGGGGGCCACCGGCCGGGCCGCGGTTCCGTCGGGAGCGTCTACCGGAGCGGGTGAGGCACTCGAGCTTCGCGATGGGGGGGACCGCTACGGGGGCAAGGGTGTCGAGGGCGCGGTCCGCAACGTGGTCGACGTGATCGCGCCCAACGTCATCGGCAGGGACGCGCTCGACCAGCGCGGTCTCGACCAGACGATGCTTGATCTCGACGGGACCGATAACAAGTCGAAGCTGGGGGCGAACGCGATCCTCGGAGTTTCGCTCGCGTGCGCGCACGCGGCCGCGCACGAACTCGAGGTACCGTTGTACCGCTATCTCGGCGGCCCCGACGCGCATCTCCTCCCCGTGCCGATGATGAACGTGTTGAACGGCGGGGCTCACGCCGACAACTCCGTAGACTTCCAGGAGTTCATGTACGCGCCGATCGGTGCCGCGTCGTTCCGCGAAGCCCTCGAGTGGGGTGCCGGCTGCTACCACGCGTTGAAGGGTCTACTCGTGGCTAAGGGTCTGTCGACCGGGGTCGGCGATGAGGGCGGGTTCGCTCCCGATCTGAGATCGAATGAGGAAGCCGTCGAGTTGCTCGTCGAAGCGATCGGTAAAGCCGGGTACGAACCGGGGCGCGATGTTGCCCTGGCCCTCGATCCGGCGACCTCCGAGATCAAAGACGCCGACCACTACGTGCTCGCGTCCGAGGATCGTCGTCTGACGAGCGAGGAGATGACGGACTTCTGGGCGGACTGGGTCGATCGCTATCCCATCGTGTCCATCGAAGACGGCATGGATGAGGACGATTGGGATGGATGGAAGCGGCTCACGGAGCGACTCGGCGACCGGGTCCAACTGGTCGGAGACGATCTCTTCGTCACCGATCCCGAGATCCTTCAGAAGGGGATCGACGAGGGGGCCGGGAACTCGATCCTGATCAAGCTCAACCAGATCGGAAGCCTGTCCGAGACCCTGGCATGCGTTCGGATCGCTCAACATGCCTCGTACACGACCGTGATCTCGCATCGCTCGGGCGAAACGGAGGACGCGACGATCGCCGACATCGCGGTGGCGGTCAACGCGGGTCAGATAAAGACGGGCGCTCCCGCTCGGGGAGAGAGAACGGCGAAGTACAACCAGCTGCTGAGGATCGAAGACGACCTCGGCGACTCGGCACGTTACCCGGGGCACCGATCGTTCGCGAGGTCCGAGGGATCTGACGACTGGCGGGCAAAGTGATGTCAGTTGGAAGATCCCGAGGAGAGGCGGGCTGATGGCGACCGGGTCCAGGCGGCGCTCCCGGTCGAAGGGCTCGGGTGTCCTGCCGCGCGTCGTGGTCGCGGTCCTCATCCTCGGCGTGATCGGCGCGATGGCGATCGAGCCCACGAGGCAGCTGATCGACCAGCGCAGGCGGATCTCCGCGATGACCTCGGACGTTCAGAAGATCGAGACCATGAACGAGGCCCTGCAGACCAGGATCGACAGGCTCAAGGACCCGGACTTCATCGAGCAACGAGCGCGCGAGCAGGTCGGGCTCATCCTTCCCGGGGAGACTCCTTGGGTGGTCATGCCCCCGTCGAGGAAGGTGCAGAAGCGTCAGGCCGAACGGGAACGAGCTGCGGCCGAACGGGAGCAGGCTGCCGCGGACGACGAGCCAGGCCCGATCCAGGGCTTCCTCAACTTCCTGGGCTTCTAGGCCCAGAAGTGGTTGGTCTCGACGAACCGCCAAACAGATGGGCTTCTAGTTATCTAGCTCGAGGTCGTCGCAGTTCTCCTCTGCGTAGCTCTGGACGTTGTCCGAGGCGGCCGTGACCGACTCCTGGTTTATCTGGGCCGTGTCGCCGCCGGCCGCCGCGGCGAACGCGTCGGCGACCTCTTGGGCGTCGTCGGCGATCTCGTCGGGGGCCGTGTCGGCGAGTTCCTGGAACGCGTCCTGAGCCTCCTCGAGGCCGTCCCCCCCGGCCGGGTCGAAGTTGGAGAACGTCCGGGCCGCATCACAGAAGGCTTCGTTGTCATCCCCCGAGCATCCGGTGAATACGAGCGTGAGGGCGAGACAAGCGACGACGGTGCGCAAGGACATCTCCTTATGTTCTGCCGGTCGTCGAGACGACCGGCTCGTCATGTTCTGCCGGTCGTCGAGACGACCGGCTCCACTGGTTATGGATACGGCCCCGGCGTGGACTAGGTTTGAGCCTATGACACTGGAACACTCAGAGCTCGACCGGGCGCAGGTCGAGGCGCAGCTCGGCCGTCCCCTCCGGGGCCGGTGGGCGGTGGCGGCGCGCTGTCATCTCGGGGTTCCGATGGCGATCGAGAACCATCCGCGGTTCGAGGACGGGAGCCCGTTCCCCACGCTCTACTGGCTGACCTGTCCGCTACTGATCAAGCGCGCCAGCAAGCTCGAATCCACGGGCTGGATGCAGGAACTCACCGAGGAGCTCGGTTCGTCGAAGGAGCTGCGTAACCGGTTCGAGGCCGCGATCGGAAGATACCTCTCGAGGCGGGACGAGCACGAGCGCATCGAGGACTCCGGAGCGACCCCGGGAGGGGGGCCCGAGCGCGTGAAGTGCTTGCACGCCCATCTCGCGCACCAGCTCGCCGGGGGCCAGAACCCGGTCGGCGCCCGGACCCTCGCGGCAACGGGCTGGCCCGACTGCCGGCTCCCTTGTGTCGGGGAGGAGGAGTGAGGGTCGCGGCGATCGACGTCGGCACGAACTCAACCCGGCTCCTCGTCGCCGAGCAACTCGGTGAGTCCTTCCGTTCCGTCGACCGGCGGATGACGATCACGCGCCTCGGTCAGGGCGTCGACCGAACCAGGTCGCTCGATCATCATGCGCTGGAGCGGACGCTCGCGACGATCGCGGACTACGCGGCCGCATGCGGCGAGTACGGGGTCCAGCGCCTGCGGGTCACCGGAACGTCCGCGGTGCGCGACGCACACAACCGGAACGACTTCTTCGTCGGGGTCAAGTCGCTGACCGGTCAGGAGCCCGAACTCCTTTCCGGCGAGGAGGAGGCCCGCGCGACGTTCCTAGGTGCGACGTCCGATCTCGCCCTGGGCGGGCAGAAGTTGGTCGTGGACATCGGGGGCGGCTCCACGGAGTTCGTGGTGGGCGAGACCGAACCCGAGCGACTCATCTCGCTCGACATCGGATGCGTCCGCATGTTCGAGAAGTACCTTCACTCCGATCCCCCTTCCGAAGACGAGCTGGATGCACTACGGAACGAGGTCGGTGCCGCGTTGAAGGAGGCTGCCGGTGTCCTCGCCGTGCCCGTGGGAGCCCAACTGATCGGCGTGGCCGGCACCGTCGCACAGCTGGCGGTCCTCAAGACGGGTATCTCCGTGTACGACCCCGACGTCACGCATCACGCGGTGTTGAGTCACGGCGACGTTCGCAGGCTGGCGCGGAGACTCCGGACGCTTCCCTACGATCAACGCAAACGGATCGCGGGTCTCGAGCCGGGCCGTGTCGACGTGATCGTGGCCGGCTCCGAGATCCTCCAGCTCGTCATGGAGACGTTCGACGCTCCCGAGCTGATCGCATCCGAGAAGGACATTCTGGACGGCCTCGTGTTGCAGTTACTCGGGTAACTTGGGTTCATGAGCGACTTCGTCTGGGAGCCGACCCCCGAGTACATCGACAACGCCAACGTCACGCGCCTCATGCGCCGTCACGGGATCACCGATTACTGGGACCTCGTTCAGAGGTCCCAGGACGACACCTCGTGGTTCTGGGACAGTGTGGTCAAGGACCTCGGCATCGAGTTCACCACTCCTTACGACCTGGTCCTCGACGATGCCGCCGGATTCAAATGGCCGAAGTGGTTCACCGGTGGAACCGTCAACCTCGCCTACAACTGCCTCGACCGGCACCTCCCGGAGCGGGCGGACCAAGAGGCGATCATCTGGGAGGGTGAGGACGGCGCGACCGCCACCCTCACCTACGCGGAGCTCCACAAAGAGGTCTGCAGGGTCGCGGGCGGCCTTACCGAGAGCGGTCTCGAAAAGGGCGACGCGGTCGGCGTCTACATGCCGATGCTTCCCCAGGCGGTTATCGCCGCCTACGCGATAGCGCGCATCGGCGCGATCTACCTTCCGATCTTCTCCGGCTTCGGCGCTCCTGCGATCGCCGCGCGCCTTAACGACTCCAAGGCGAGAGCTCTGTTCGTGGCCGACGGGTTCTACCGGCGCGGCGGGAAGATCCCGATGAAGGCGGTCGCGGACGAGGCGGTAGCCGAGGCGGCCTCGATCGAGACCGTGTTCGTCTACCGGAGGTTCCCGGACGACGACCTCCCTACATCCGGCGTTGATGTCTCGTGGGACGACGCCTTCGCTTCGCAACCGGACACGCATGAGGCCCCGGCGCTCGATCCGGAGACCCCGTTCTTGATCGGGTACACGTCGGGGACGACCGGAACTCCCAAAGGGAGCGTCCACGTCCACGGCGGGTTCCTCGTGAAAGTCGCCGAGGAGGCGGCGTACCAGACCGATGTGAGGCCGGGTGACCTCCTCTACTGGGTCACCGACATGGGCTGGATCATGGGCCCGTGGGAGATGGTCGGCTCGCACGCCAACGGTGCGACCGTGTTCATGTACGAGGGCGCCCCCAACTTCCCCGGCCCCGACCGGATCTGGGACATGTGCGAACGGCACGGAGTCACCGTGCTCGGCATCTCGCCCACGCTCATACGTGCGTTGATGCCTTCAGGAGAGGACCCGGTCACGAGCCATGACCTCTCGAAGCTCCGCATACTGGCATCGACGGGGGAACCCTGGAACCCGGAGCCGTACCGGTGGTTCAACAGTGTGGTCGGGAAGGGAACCCGTCCGATCATCAACATCTCCGGCGGCACCGAGATCGGAGCCTGCTTCCTGGGACAGGCCCCCGTGATCCCCACCAAGAACTCGTCGCTTGGCACCCCGTCGCTCGGGATGGCGATCGATGTCTACTCACCGGACGGTAAACCGGTGCGCGGCGAGGTCGGAGAGCTCGTGTGCACCAAACCATGGCCCTCGCAGACGCGCGGGTTCTGGAACAACACCGAGCGTTACCTGGCGTCCTACTGGTCGCGCTGGGACGACACCTGGGTGCACGGTGACTGGGCCTCGATCGACGACGACGGCTACTGGTATCTCCACGGCCGCTCGGACGACACTCTCAACATCGCCGGCAAGCGGATCGGACCGGCGGAGTTCGAGTCGGCCGCGGTCGAGCACCCCGCGGTCGTCGAGTGCGCGGCGATCGGCGTCCCCGACAGTGTGAAGGGCGAGAGCGTGTGGTGCTTCTGCATCCTGAGCCCCGGGACGGAGGCGTCGGAAGGGTTGCGGCGGGACATCAAGGCCGTCGTAGCTGGGGAGCTCGGCAAGGCGTTTACGCCGGCGCGGATCCTGTTCGTCGATGAGCTGCCGCGTACCCGCTCCGCCAAGATCCTCAGACGAGCGATCAGGGCGAGAGCGCTCGGCGAGGACCCGGGCGACTTGTCCTCGCTCGAGAACCCGAGCGCGCTCGACGCGCTCGACCGGTCGCTCACATGACGACCTTCTATCTCGTGAGGCATGGCCTCACGGCCCATACCGGTCACAAGCTGACCGGATGGGCGGCCGGGGTCCACCTCTCCGAGGAGGGAAAGGATCAGGCCGCCGCGGCCGCCGACCACCTCGCCAAGGTCAAGCTGCGCGCGATCTACTCGTCGCCTATCGAACGAACCGTCGAGACGGCCAGGTTCATAGCTTCGCGGCAGGGACTCAAGGTGATGATCCGCGCTGGTCTCGGCGAGGTTCACTACGGCGCCTGGACCGGCCGGTCGTTCAAAGCGTTGATCAAGACGAAGCTGTGGCAGCAGATCCAGAGCTTCCCCTCGGCGGCGCGGTTCCCCGACGGAGAGACCCTCAGGGAGACACAGGCCCGGGTTCTCGACGAGCTCGACCGCATTGGCAAGGACCACCCCAAAGGCGCGATCTGTTGCGTCACGCATGCGGATGTGATCAGGCTGGTGGTGGCCCACTACCTCGGCGTCCACATCGACCTGTTCCAGCGCATCATCATCGATCCCGCGTCGGTCACGGTCGTGAGCGTCTCGGATCACGGCCCCCGGGTGTTCCACGTCAACCAGATCCCAGTCACGTCAGATAGCGAGACATGAGCGAGGCGGAGGTAACGCCCGTCATCTTCACCGCCGACTACCTCGGACGGCCGGGGGAGAGGACGTTCTTCGTCCAGACCTCGGGGGCCGCGGGCGTACATACCTACACGCTCGAGAAGGAGCAGGTGCGCGTGCTCGCCGAGCGTCTGCGCGAGCTGCTCCTGGCGGTCGATGCGGCCGACACGATCCGTTCGACGGACCCGGCCCGGGACCCGGCGCTGGCCCTGGTCGCGACGGATCCACCGGAGTGGCGCGTGGGCTCGATGGCGCTCGCCTACGACGAGGCCACCGACAGGGTGTTCGTTGTGATCGAAGAACTTGGTTCGGAGGACGACGCCGAAACCGAGGACGACACCGAGGACGAGATCGCGATCCGCTTCGTGCTGAGGCGCGACCAGGTGAGGGCGTTCACCCTCCATGCGCTGGCGGTGATCGCCGAAGGACGTCCGACCTGCCAGCTGTGTGGTCTCCCCATGGACCCGGATGGACACAATTGCCCGGCATCGAACGGTCAACGGCGCGGCTGAGGCCACGACGACGATGAGCGCCTCCGCGGTCCTCGAGGCCCTATCGACCGGAGCGATCGAGGTGCTGGGGCTGTTGCCGTACTCCTCGAACTACACCTTCTTGGTGCGGGTCACTTCGGGCGATGAACCGACACTCGCGGTCTACAAGCCCCAGAGGGGAGAGCGCCCCCTGTGGGATTTCACGCCCGGCTCGCTCGGAGCGCGGGAGGTCGCGTCTTATCTCGTGAGCGAGGAGGCGGGCTGGGGGATCGTTCCCCCGACCGTCTTCCGTGAGGAAGGTCCCTTGGGGGCCGGATCGCTCCAACTCTTCGTTGAGCACGATCCCGACCGGCACTTCTTCGTCCTGATGGAGGAGCGGCTCGACGACCTCCGGGTCTTCGCCGCATTCGATGTCGTGATCAACAACGCCGACCGCAAGGCCGGCCACGTGATCGAGGATGAGTCGAGGCGTCCGAGTTTGGGCGAGCGAAGCGATGTCCGGGCGAGGATGCCGAAGAAGAAGAAGCTGTGGGCGGTTGACCACGGCCTTACCTTCCACACCGAGCCCAAGCTCCGCACGGTCATCTGGCAGTTCGCCGACGAGCCGCTCGGCGAGAGCCTTCGAACCCAGCTGGGAACGCTGGGCTCGGCCCTGTCCGACGCAAACGGCCTGGGCGGCGAGGTGGCGGACCTCCTCACCCCCGGAGAGGCCGCCGGTGCCCTCGAGCGCGTCGAAGGCCTGCTGATCGAAGACAGCTTCCCGCCCCCCGGCCTCGACCGCCCCCTCCCATGGCCACTTGTTTAGGCGTCCTTGCCACTGTGCGACGGCGCGTGGTAGGCGGTGATGGCGGGTCAATCGTCGTAGCGGGCGACGGCGAAACGGAAATGGTTTCCGGTGCTCCCCTGACCGGCCACGACGAGCTTGCCGTCAGAGGGTTGGATCGCCACGGAGGCGGCGTAGGCGGAGTTGCCGATGAGGGTTGTGACCTTCCCGTTGCCGCTGAAGCTGTTATCGAGCCCCCCGGTGGTGGGGTCGAAGCGGGCAACGGCGAAGACGCCCTTGTTTGCTTTGATCGCGTTACCGGCCGCGACGATCTTCCCGTCAGAGGGTTGGATCGCTACGGAGGTGGCGTCGGAATAGGGGCCCATCGTGGTGGTGACCTTCCCGTTGCCGCTGAAGCTGTTATCGAGCCCCCCGGTAGTCTGGTAGCGGGCGAGGGCGAAGCGGCTGCTGCTTCCGCTGCCCGAGTAACCGGCCGCGACGATGTTCCCGTCGGTTTGGATCGCTACGGAGCGGGCTTCGGCAGAGAGGCCGATCGTGGTGGTGACCTTCCCGTCGCCGCTGAAGCTGTTATCGAGGTTCCCGTTGATCTTGTAGCGGGCAAGGGCGAAGCGGGTGTTGCTTCCGCTGAGCTTCCAACCGGCCGCGACGATCTTCCCGTCGGTTTGGATCGCTACGGAGGCGGCGCCGGCAAGGGAGCCGAATGGGGTGGTGACCTTCCCGTCGCCGCTGAAGCTGTTATCGAGGTTACCGTTGATCTTGTAGCGGGCAAGGGCCAAGCGTTCGGAGTTTCCGCCACCCACCTGACCGGCCGCGACGATCTTCCCGTCGGTTTGGATCGCCACGGATTGGGCGACGGCGCCGTGTCCGATACCACTCGAGCCCATCAGGGTGGTGACCTTCCCATCGTTGCTGAAGCTGTTA